>CAXYKR010000400.1:0-46220 GCA_964277815.1 uncultured Mucilaginibacter sp.
CTTTTTATGCCTCGGTAGAGCAGCGCGACCATCCAGAGTATCGCGGTAAACCGTTGGTAGTGGGCGGTCCGCCCCAGGGGCGTGGCGGTGTGGTGGCTACGGCCAGCTATGAGGCGCGTAAGTTTGGAGTAAGGTCGGCTATGTCATCTAAAAAGGCCGTGCAGTTGTGCCCTAATGCCATTTTTGTTCACCCACGATTTGCGGTTTACAAAGAAGTATCCAATCACATCCGCGAAATATTTAGCCGTTATACCGATTTAATTGAACCCCTGTCGCTGGATGAGGCCTACCTGGATGTTACCGAAGACAAGCAAAACATATGCTCAGCTATTGAAATTGCAACGCTGATTAAACAAGCTATTAAAGACGAACTGCAGCTTACGGCATCTGCAGGCGTATCGGTGAATAAATTCGTGGCCAAAATTGCTTCGGACATTAATAAACCTGACGGCTTAAAATTTATAGGCCCATCGGCTATTGAGCGGTTTATGGAAAACCTGCCGGTTGAGAAATTTTTTGGCGTGGGAAAAGTGACTGCCGAAAAGATGAAAAAAATGGGCCTGTACACCGGGCTGGATTTAAAGCAGTTAACAGAAGCCGAACTGGTAAAAAACTTCGGCAAAACAGGCAAGTTTTATTACCAGATTGTAAGAGGCATAGACGAGCGGCCGGTACAGCCCCACCGCGAAACCAAATCGATGGGGGCCGAAGACACATTTGCTTACGACCTGACCGAACCGGAAGAAATGTTTGATGAATTGGACAAGATTGCCCAAACCGTAGCCGAACGTTTGGAAAAGCGCCAGCTTAAAGGCCGCACCATCACCCTGAAAGTAAAATACGGCGACTTTAAACAAATTACCCGTAATCAGTCCCTAACATCAGCCGTGGCCGATGCCGTTACATTGAGTGATATTGCCAAGCAGTTACTAACGGCAACCAACTTAGATGATGTAAAGGTGCGGTTGTTAGGCATATCGGTATCTAACTTTGGCGACCCCGTGCCCAGGCCCGAGAGAAGTGAAGGCACTGACCAACTCAGGCTTTTTTAATACTGAGGTACGCATTAACAATCAAGCTATTCGCTTCTTACCAGCACGTTAGTCTCCCACATGCCGGTGGTGTTTTGTATAACAGAATCTCTGAAAACCCTTTTGTCAGCGTTATTATAGATACTTAAATCGATGGTTTGTTCCTTTCTTATCGCCGTAATATAGGTTTTGAGTTTATAATCGCCGTTTTGCTTAAAATATAGTTTGCCCGAGTTGCCGTTTACGTTATAAACATTGTACTGGTTGGGCATGCCGTACTCCACCTTGCAGTTTTCGCAGTCAACAATCAGGTAAGCTTTTTTAACATTGTCATCGGGTTCTACATCTGAGGGTTTACACCCGGCTCCCAATAATAGAGCCAGCAGGAATAGCTTAGGTAATCTGTTCATATCAATCAGGTATCTCGCAAATAATGGCTACCCGCTCAAGGGTTTGCTAAAAGCCGGCAGCTAATCAACAATTATTATTACGCGTTATACAGCTAAAAAGATACATTCTGTTGAACTGAAGGCCATTTTAATGCCTGCGAAGTGTGAGTAACCGATAGCAAACGCGATGGAAAACCTACCATTTAAACCATTTTATAAACTCACCCGTATAAAACATCGTAATACATAAAACTATGCTTGTCTGCAAAACGAGCATTGATAATAATGAACCCCTATTTTTTTAAACTTTGTTTATTGTATTTTTTGTGCCTATCGTTTACCGCGTGCAAGCCTGCACGGCCGGATGGAACGGTATGCATAAAATCTGAACAAGGCACATATCGGTTTTATCGCAACGGTAAACCTTTTTTGGTGAAGGGGGCTTCGGGCTTTACCAACCTTAAAGCTTTGAGCGAAGCCGGTGGCAACACCATCAGGGTATGGGATACGGTTAACTTAGCCAGCATTTTAGACTCGGCGCAGGCTTATCATCTGGCTGTAGTAGTGGGGTTGCCCATGCCCGATAACAAAAACATGGACGAATTTTATAATGATGAAGCTAAAGTAGCTGCACATTACAAAAATCTCGAAAAAACCGTTTACCGCTACAGGCACCACCCGGCCTTGCTCAGTTGGTGCATAGGCAACGAACTGACTTTCCCGTATAAACCCAACTATAATCGTTTCTATTCTGCGTTTAACCATGTGGTAGACATGATTCACCACAACGACCCCAACCATCCGGTCACTACAACCATCATCAACTTTCAACGTAAAAATATTGCCTGCATCAAGCTCCGTACTGACATCGATTATATCTCACTGAATATTTTTGGCGACCTTAAGCACCTGAAAAATAATCTGAAAGATTTCAAATGGTTTTGGAAAGGGCCTTTCCTGATTACCGAATGGGGTATTGATGGTCCGTGGTACCCCAACTATCAAACAGCCTGGGGTTCTTTTATCGAAAATTCTTCATTTAAGAAAGCAGAGCAATACCAATCTGTTTATAAAAACTTAATGCCCATGCAAGACCCACGCTTTTTGGGCTCGCTGGTATTTTACTGGGGACAAAAGCAAGAGTATACGCCCACCTGGTTTAGTTTTTTTGATAAAGTCGGAAGAAGCAGCCAAACGGTAAATACGATGAATGAGTTGTGGACTGGCCGGAAACCGAAAATCGATGCCCCTCCTTTAAAATTTATTTTACTGAATCAGTTAGGCGGCAAAGACAATATTTTGCTGTCCGCTGACACCGTAGCTCAGGCCGAGGCGTATTTATATAGTTCGCCAGTGGCTGGCATTACTTACAAATGGCAACTGCTGCCCGAAGACTACCATCAGGTTAACGATATTTATAGTCAGCAAGAGGTAGCACCGATACCGCATTCGTTCATCGGTGACAGTACCGGTATGCGGGTCACCTTCCGCACGCCTCGAAAAGAAGGCCCCTACCGTTTGTACATATATGCTTATAACCGGCAAAATTATTTTGCTACTTGTAATATCCCGTTTTACGTACTTAATCACCTCTAAACCCGATGAAAGGACCTGGTTTTAAACAAAAATTTAACCTGCGGACTATGATTGTGATAGGCCTGGGGTTGATGGTGTTTTTTTTGTACAACCTTTTGCAGCCGCAGGTGATGGGCAATCCAATCCTTTACTGGCTGCTGATGGTTACCTTTATTTTTGCCTTTTTTAAAATAGGCTATGAGTGGTATCATTACTGGTCTATTAGTATTCCCGATAAACCCAAAGCCTCCCGCCCTTACACCGTTGATGTTTTTACTACCTTTTGTGCCGGCGAGCCTTATGAGATGATTGAGCAAACGCTCAGGGCGGCTAAAAGCATAACTTATCCGCACGAAACTTATTTGTGCGACGAGGCAGACGATAATTATTTAAAGGCGCTTTGCCAGGAGTTGGGTATTCATCATGTTACCCGCACCCTTAAAATTGACGCTAAGGCAGGTAACATCAACAACGCCCTGCAACAATCTACCGGCGAATTATGCGTAGTGCTTGACCCGGACCATGTGCCCGCCGCTAATTTTCTTGACCGGGTGGTTAACTATTTTGAGAATGACGAGATTGGTTATGTACAAGTGGTGCAGGCTTATCATAACCAGGAGGACAGCTGGGTAGCTAAAGGTGCAGCCCAGCAAACCTACCAGTTTTACGGCCCCATGATGATGTGCATGAACAGTTACGGCACCGTACAAGCCATTGGCGCCAATTGCACCTTCAGGCGCACTGCCCTCGAATCGATTGGCGGTCACGCTGCCGGCTTGGCCGAGGATATGCACACGGCCATGCAACTGCATGCCAAAGGCTGGAAATCGCTTTACGTGCCTGAAGTATTAACACGGGGTTTGGTGCCGGCCACGCTGTCGGCCTATTACAAACAGCAGCTTAAATGGTCGAGAGGAGTATTCGAATTGCTGGTTACCTCGTACATCAGCCTGTTTAAAAACCTGACCTGGCGACAAAAGTTGCATTACGGGCTGCTGCCTTTGTTTTATGTATCGGGCTTTATATTCTTAATCAATTTTATCGTCCCCATCATATCACTGTTCACCGGCCTGTACCCCTTGCAAATTGATTTTACCCAGTTTGTATTCATCAGCGTACCTTATCTTACAGCAGTACTTTTAATCAGGCATTATGTACAGCAATGGGTAATGGAAGACCGCGAGCGTGGCTTTCATATAGTAGGCGGGCTATTACTGATTGGCACCTGGTGGGTATTTATTACCGGTATTGTTTATACTTTTTTCCGTAAAAAGGTCCCCTACATCCCTACACCTAAAGACCTGAACGACTCGGTTAATTTTAAAATTAACCTGCCTAATATTTTTGTTCTGCTGCTTTCAATGCTGGCCATAGGTTATGGTATGACGCACGACTTAAACCCCTATACCATTTTTATGGCGGGCATTGCAGGTTTAAACTGCCTGCTGATGTTTTTTGTACTGGTTTCGAGCGCGCAGATACAAATACGCAATTACGAAAAGCGGCATCAGTTAGTGCACGCATTTTTAAAGGGCATCCGGCAGGCCAAAGGGCACTTATGGTTATTACGCCGAAAAGTTTATGCAGGGGTGCGGGCCGGAAGCCTAGCCATGGTACTTTGCGTTACTACTTTAAGTATGGCTTGCATGTACAATGTAGGTGACAGTTCATCTGCTATAGCTTCTTTTTATTCATCAGGCTCGTTAAGTGATTTGTTTACGGTTACCGCTTTCAGGCCATTGGTTGAAGGTTTTAAGGTTGACGTTGCGCATCACATTGCTGCCGATGCTAAAGAACGTGTCCCAACAGTGGCAGCTAACAACTTTGTTTTTCGAACAAGCAACGATGGCAAGCTGGTAACTCCGTACAAAGGCAATGTTATACCACAGCCGTCTGGTTATACTGACGTACGCGGGGTTGTCTATTCAAAAGGCAACTACTGGTTTAAAAACAACTTTACGCTCAACAAACGCGTTATTGCTGCCGACTTTGCCGAAATGAAACGGGTAGGTATCAACACCATAAAAATATACGGTCCCGGCATTTATGATAAAACCTTATTCAGCGAAGCCGCGGCAAATGGTTTAAAAGTTCAATATAGTTTTTGGATACCCTCACCGGCAGCCTTTGTGAATGACTTTGATTATTTGTACGAGTTATCAGATGGTATTGTCAATACGGTAAAGGCTCAAAAAGATAATCCTGCCATTACATCCTGGAGTTTGAGCAACGCTACTTTGCAGCAACTGGATGAGTATTACAAACAACCGCAACTAAACACGGCCCGTAAAAATTACATCCGTTGGATGAAGCAGTTGGTTGAACAAATTAAACAGCAGGACCCGTCGCGTAGCTTAAGTACCGACGTAATGGCGGCTCCAGGTATGTATGCGGCCATTAACCTGTTAAAAACTAATATCCCGGCTTTGGATGCTTACGGATTAGTGGTGACTGATGACGCTTCGCTAAGCCATATTAACGACAGCCTGAAAGTGCCATTTTATTTTAGTAATTCCAATCCCCGCGCTTTTACCAAGGGAAACTACCCGGCAAAGGGAATTTTTTACGCGAATTGGCAAGACCAGCTTGCTGCATCTGACGTTACGATGGACGGTTTGAAAGGCATTTACGGTCGTAATAAACCTTATCTGTATGCCATCAGTCGGGCTTTTCACGGTCAGATACCGGCCAATCATTTACCTGCTGTTAAAATATTAAGACCGGCCATCTCTACAGCACCGGGTGCCAAAATTCCTTACCAGGCATTGGTGTTTGGTCAAAACAACTGGCACCTGGCAGCATACCTGCGCACCGGTTTAAAGTTTGAATGGTACCTGGTAAAAAGCGACGAATGGGGTAAACCAATCCATGTGGAAAAAGCCGGCACCGGGCCTACCTTAAGGTTAACCATACCCGGCTCTCCCTCAAACTATCATTTGTACCTGATTGCGGTGCAAGGGCATAATATCAATGAGGCATATTCGGCACTCGATATTCCTTTTTACCAGTAACTACTATGCCGGTTTTTTATTTAAAAGTGTGGAAATGGTGGTTTGTAGCATTGTTGATGCTTTTAACCGTTGTTGTGCTGATTTATAGCCCGGCCGAAAAAAAGCTGAAAGCTTATGGTGTTGATGAATACTATCTACGCTCACAAGAACCGGTATTGGGCATGCTGAGTCGTACAGGCTATATCACCAGCGCACACGCTGTAAACATCGCCCACGGTTCGGTTATCTGGAAATCAACAGCCTTTTGGTTTGATGAGCGCCCGTTGCAGCAATTATTGGCAAGCGGCCCTGCTTTAATCACTATCGAAACCTGGCTTAAAAGCTCGTTGAATGACGATAATGTACTGACTGCTGTTTACCATGGCAAATTTGACAATCGTATACAGCAACTGGGCAAACTCATTGACCAAAGTAAATACGATGTTTACGTACGATTTGACCCGGATATGGAAGTGCCGGCATTACTCTTTCCATGGCAATATCAATCGCCCGGAGATTACGGCAAGGCATTCAAGTACGTGGCTCGCAAGCTGAAGCAACTGGCACCCAAAGTTAAAATAGTTTGGGGACCGAGCGGTTACCCAGGCGATACCGAATACTGGCCCGGCAACCGGTATGTTGATGTGGTGAGCATTACGTTGGGAAGCCTGTCTGAAGATAATGCAAAAGCCTATCCGGCAACCAACCAGGTACCTAAAATGTTGAAACAAAAGCTGCACCGGATGCGCTTTATCAATAAACCGGTCATGATATTAGGGTCAGCCCACGTTCAGCCAAAAAGCTTTAGACCTGATTGGTTACATACCGAGGCTGCTTGTATCACCTCGCTATCTAAAACAGCCATTTATTCATCCCGTAACTTTATTAACCAAGAGCCGGCTAAAGCATTTAGAGAGAAGCTTGAAATAGGTGTTTACGACCCTCAGGAAAAACTTGTCGACCTGCAAGGTATCACTGCTGAACATGTTTTTACAGATTTTGGCGAGGTGCAACGAAACGAATTTGAAAAGAATTTTAAGGCAGTTGTTGGCCGGCATCATGATGTCATCATTACGATGGAGCCCTGGAAGGATACCAGCGGCATAACCGATACCCGATTAATGACACACATCGTACAAGGTCGTTACGATAAAATATTTTCTAAGCTTTTCGGCATATTGGGTAGCACCGGGCAAACCGTTTATTTAAGGTTTATGCACGAGATGGAAATACCCATACATCGCTATGCCTGGCAAAGCCAGGACCCGGCGCAATACATCCAGGCTTACCGGCATGTTATGCAGCTTAACGGCGGCCCGCCCTCCAACGTAAAAAAAGTATGGGCACCGGCAGGCGACCGTGGCTCGGTAGATTTTTGGCCGGGCGATGACGTGGTGGATTTCATCAGCATAGCGATTTATGGTCTGCCCGATAAAAACATTACCGACCCTGACAAGCAAGAGCTGTTCAGCAATATTTTTAAGCGTAAATATTACCGGATGCGCTTTTTAAACAAGCCTCTGTTTATTGCCGAATTTGGTGTAAAAGGGCCCGAAAGCTTTCAAAATAAATGGTTGCAAAATGCTGCGGCTACCATCAAGGCTAACCCGCATGTGTTTGGTGTGAGTTACTTTAACTTGTACGACAACCCCGAAGTTTGGGGCCGTATGCCGGCACCCAATTGGAGTATCTCGCCACGCTCTATGCAGCTGTTTATCAATCATGTTAATCATTAACGGCTGCCTATTTTCCCAGCCATACAGCTTCAACCTCTATGGCCGCAGCTTTGCCTCGTTGCTCCTGATTCAATTGGCCGTTAAAAGTGATTTCGAGTTTGTCGGCCTCCGGCAATTTTAATCCGGTAAAATTTCCGGCTTTAAACCATAAAGGCATAAAGCCTGGATAAGGCCGGGGTAGCAATAGTGAAGAATCGGGCTTTAAATTATTGAACGGAATTTCTATAGTTTTAAAGTCGGCGCTTAAGTCCACCACCGTTGCGTAGGCTGCTGCATCCTGGTTAATGAGCGCCAAACGCAGTTTGGCGTTTGGCGTTCCGGCCGTGCGGGCTTTGATAACTAACTTGGTGATGCTCGGCAAATCACCGGCGCGGTTGTTCAGTTTATCGCCGATGTAAAGTTGCATACCTAATACCTGATTTTGCTGCAACGCATGGGTACCCATGCGCAGCGCCAGTTGCCCGGTTACTGAGCCACCAGTCCATTGTATTTTAGCCTGCCGTGCATTTTCGGGCGCGTAAGTGTTGGTTTTGTCCTGGTCGGCTGTGGCGTTAAACAGGCTGATGGCAGCGTTGGGCGCAGCAACAAACGTTTGCCAGTAGTCGTCGTTCAGGTAATCCCAGCGGTTCGGGTTACCCTTGTGCCCGCCCGGAAAAACAGTGTACTCGTCTTGGTTATGTTGCAATACTACACGGTAATTAATTTTGCCGTTGCCCGAGCCCTCGGGTGGTATAATGGCGGTATAATCATTAGGCGTAACACGGGTCATCGCAATATGGTTTGGCCCACTGTATGGCCACTTCACCATTAACGTCACCTTATCTGCAGAGTCAATGTTGATGGCTTTTACCTTAACCATTATTGGTTTGCCTGCGCTCACCTCTGTTGTCTGCATATGCGCGATGTAGGGCTCACGACTTACCGGTTGCGGGGCTACAAATTCATTGAGTTTTAAATAACCCATTATGCGGTTGCCTGTCCACTGGCGGCTATTCTTTCCTTGTTTAGTAAGCAGGTAGGTTCCCGGTTTGATGATAAAGCTGTTTTGCCGGGCGGTGGTGTTGTAACTGTTTTGTGAATTGATTGCCTGTACTTTAAAATTGTTGCCTAAATCAGCAAGTTCAATCTGCATCGGTTGGCTGTTCCAGGCCATGTGTACCGCTTCGCGGGTGAGTGATGGTTGGGCAAAAGGGTCATGCACGGTGATAGCATCGGGCATGACTTCCAGTCGCCATATACCATTTTCTAACCTATCTAAAAAGTAAGCAGCATAACCTTGATATTTCACCATGGCCGAACTGCCCACACCGGCAATATGCTGCAGCGCATTGCTATTACGCGGTCGCGTTGTGGTAGAACCGGAGTAATAAAATTCCTTATCGGTATTCATCTCGCTCAGCGACTCTTTATAACTCACCCTAAAAGCATCAAACACGCTGTCGAGCGGGTAAGCGCCATATTTTTTACCGGCAGGTAATGTATGAAAAGCCCGGTTGGCTATCAGTAAACTAATGGCTTTGGCCGGTGTATAAGCCAGGTTTAAGAAGTGGGTTTGATACTCAGTATTCCCGTAGGCCGTAGCCAGCGGGTCGTAAGCAAACTGCGTTACCCACTGAAAACCGGCTTGCTTAAAGCTACGAACTATAGCGGGGTACATGTAGGAGGAGAGCATACCGGCCGCATCAAACTCATAAATCATTCGAGCCCTGTTTTTAAATTCCGGGATGGTGTCGTACGGGTAAGTGTACCGGTCTACATTGGGCAGCATGTTACCCTTTTGCTCATGCCCTGCCACCAAGCCTATGGGGTACCACTGAAAGCTGAAGCCGTCCACTTTAGATTTGGCTACGGCATCAGCATACCAGGGCGACTCGCTGATGTTGTAAAACACCGGTTTGTTCCACCCCGTGCTGTTGATGGCCGCTTTCATGCGGTTAATATATTCGGTGGCCCTCGTTTTTGGTCCGCTGGGGTGCGGCTCGTTATTAATTTCGGTCGCTATGATGAAATCGTCGGCCGTGTAGGTCTTATGGGTATATGGGTTTACGTGACTAAAAAGCTCCTGCAAATAACGCTCCTGCGCTTTGAAAGCCTGCTCATTTACCAGGGCGCCGTTCTTTCCGTATTTGTCGCTAAAGCTATAGGTATGCTCATCGGGTTCCGGGTAGCCATTGCCCCAAAAGGCAATAGGGGTAATGATGATGCGGATACCGCGTTGTTCCAGTTTTGATACCAAGTAATCAAACAACCGCAAATGCTCGTTTTGCTTTAAGTTCCCTAACGAGTCACTAATCTCGGTATCCCAAACATGTACCCGGAAAGCATCAACACCTAAACGAGCTAAATGGTAAACGTCTTTATCAATTTCCTGTTCGTGATTGAGTTTAAGCGCCTTCACTGCACGATAGCCATAAGCAAAGGGCAGGGTGTAATTTACGCCAAACAGGTATACCGGCTTTTTGTCTTTATTCCATCTGAACACGCCTTTGGCATCCACATAAGTGGGCGGTTTGACAGACTGGCCTGAAGCCATAGTGAACGTAAAACCAGCCATCAACAATGCCAGCCCTGCAACACGAAAAACTCTAAACATATTTCACCAGGTATAAGGCGCAAATATAGCTGCAATCATCCCGGTTAAACTAATAGTAAATAAATGCAAGCTTAAAGGTGACAGCTAAACAGGGAAAACCAAATTAGTTAAATCATTATCACTTCGGCTTTGACTTATCCTTATCCAATACATTAAACCTGATTTTCAGTGTGCTGCCGTTGCCGTCTACCAGGGTTAACCAGTGCTGGCCGGGTGCTGGGTTTAAAGCCATTTGATGATAAGTAGTTGTTTCGCCGATGTACTGGTCGTCCAGGTGCCAGAAAATTTTAGCACCGTATTGGCGGTGGGCAGCATTGCAAACCATGCGGCCGCGTTTGCCATCGGCCTCTAAAGGCACATAGATACTTGCACCGTTTTTAGGATAAATTACCTCCATTAAATTTTCGTTCTCTTCCCGGCATCCCTGCTTAAACGGCGGTAAACTACGATATTGATAATTATGCACTTTGTAGTAATACTCCATAGCCGGCGGCAGCACAAACCAAGATTGGGTAACAATCTGACTGGGCGAAACGCAGTTACTGCTTACCTGCCATTGTTTGCTGCCATCCAAATGGACTAACTGGTGATAGGTACAAATAGGAGACTTTAGTCCGGCGGGTGGTATCCACATGTCTTCGGTATGGTTGCAGTACTGGCTGGCCCGGTAGCCGCTCTCGTGGCAAACCTTGACTTTCACCATAGCGGCGGTCGGCTTTTCGAACCAAGCGCGGGTAGCAGGCAATAGCCTGAATATTTCAAAAAGTGCAGGTGCTGCGGTACTAATGCCCGTCAGTCCGGGCCGCCCCTCGCCGGTGGTATTACCCACCCAAACACCTACCACGTATTTAGGCGTGATACCAATAGCCCATCCATCCCTGAAACCAAAGCTGGTGCCGGTTTTCCAGGCTACGCGTTGCGATGAGGCAAACTGCTGCCACAGCATTTCTTCGCCCGGCCGCATCACTTCTTCCATGGCCTCCAATGTATAATAAATAGAGCCGGCATCCAGTAAACCATCTTTTTGCCATTCGGGCTTCAGGACTTTTTCAGTTTGATATACCGGTGGGTGGTAATCGGCCGGATTGTACCTGCTACCATGCTGATTATAGTGGTTCAGCACCCGGGCCATATCAGCATAAGAGCCGGCCAGTTCCCAAAGGGTATTTTCGCCGCCGCCTAAAATGAGCGAAAGGCCGTAATAATCGGCAGGCTGTTTAAGGGTGGTAATGCCTGCTTTTTTCAGGAAATCGTAAAAGCGCTCGTACTTATATTTTTGCAGCATTTTTACGGCGGGCACATTAAGCGAACGGGCCAATGCGGTTGAGGCCGGTACGGCGCCATCATACCCTAAATCAAAATTCTCGGGCTGATAACCGGCAATCTGGGTAGGTATATCCGGGATTAAGCTGTGCGGCAAAATAAACCCGTCGTTGAGCATGGTGGCATACAGCAAGGGCTTTAAGGTACTGCCCGGACTGCGCGGCGCACCAATCACATCCACACTGCTTTCCAGCTGCGGTTCCTGCGGATGATAAATATTGCCCGCATAAGCAAGCGTGGCACCGCTTTCTACATCCAACACGATGGCCGCCATATTATTGATGTGGTTGGCGCTTAACACCGTATGGTGTCGTTCTAAAATCTGGGTTACCTGCTGTTGCAGATGCCCGTTAATGGTACTACTAATGCGGGTGTCCGAATCCTGACCTGACTGGTGCTCGCTCACAATGCGGGCCAGCAAGTGAGGCGCTTCTACAGGTAATGGTACGGGCTTGTCGGGCACCGGCTCCAGTTGAGCCAGCATAGCGGTATTACTGTCTATAACTCCGGTATGGTAAAGTTTATCCAATAGTAGGTTACGCTTTTTTAAAAGCACCAGCCGGTTTTTACCCGGATGCACCAATGAGGGCGCATTAGGCAATACGGCCAAAGCCGCCGTTTCGCCCCAGGAAAGCTTATCCGGACTACGACCGAAGTATCGCCATGAGGCTGCATCCAGTCCTACCACGTTACTGCCAAAGGGGGCATTGCTGGCATACAGGGCCAGTATTTCGGCTTTACTATGCGTTAGCTCCAGGCGCAGGGCCATCAATGCTTCCAACAATTTATTCCACCAGTTGCGCGGATGATGCGTAGCCAGCCTGATGACCTGCATGGTAATGGTACTGCCGCCGCTGGTTACCCGGCCTGATTTCCAGTTTTGCCTGAATGCCCTGCCCATAGCCCAGATGTCTACCCCGGGATGATGCTCAAAGCGCTTATCTTCAAAAGTAATAATGCATTGCTTAAACTTATCGGGCACCTTTGCATCATACGGAAAACGCCACTGCCCGTCGGCAGCAATAGAAGCGCCCAGCAATGCGCCTTTGTTATCATTCAATACAAATGAGGTGGGCGACTTAAACAGCCTCGACGGTAAACAAAAACAAAAAGCAAGCAACAGGGCCAGTAATACCAGCCCCGTTGCCACAAAAGCTTTGTTATGTAAAAGCCGTTTAATACGATGCATTACTTCACTACCTCAATCCACCTGCCTTTTTGCAATGCAGTTACCGATGCTTTGTACATAGCCTCGCAGTAAGTAGCCGGCAAATAATACCGCCCGGCGTAGGCTGCGGTGAGCATTACATAATAGGTGACCTCTCTGCCCTGGTCTAAACTAAAATAAGTATACACCCTATCGTCGCGTATGTCGCGGTAATCTGATGGTGACGATTTAAATACTTCGTCATTGTTCAGCATACGGGTATTTAATATTTCCCATCCAGATGGGAATAACTGAGAAAGCGCCATATTGCGGTAGTCGCCGTTGCCGCTTGGATTTTTAACGGTAACCTGCGCCACAAAGTCGGTACCTTGTTTTAATTGCGCTACGTCTATAGATTCACCTTTCATGTTCAGGTAGGCTACATTCATGCGCAATATATCCGGGTTATTCCCGGTTTCCTGTTCGTCGCCCGGTGCCGGTTGCCCTTGTTGTATCAGCCGTACATACAGCAGGTTTTTCCCATTGTTTTTAAACACCAGTTTCCCTTTGACTGCCCCAAGTGGCGCTTGCCACACGTATGCCGGTGATGTGACGGTGCCTTTTGCACCAGGTGCCTGATAGGTAAACTGCAGTTTGTACGGTGACTGGCTTTGGCCGCAATACTCGGCAACGGCCATTAGTGCATAAGCCGTAGTTTGGGTACTGTACCATTCGTCGGTAGACAATTGTGCAGCAACCGAGCGCAATATTGCCGAGGCCTGCTCTCGGCGGCCCAGTAAGGTAAGTGTTTCCAAAATCATAGCTTCATCGCGCCCGTCCGAACCGTAAGTGTAATCTAACTGGTTGTAGGGTTTAATCTGCGTAGGTAAACCACGAATCATTTGCAAGGCTACCTCGGGCTGCCCGGCCAACTGATAGGCTGCCGCTAAACGCCACTTGGCACTTACACTAATGTATTTAAACTCTTTTAGGCGGTTCATGGCGCCCAGTTCGGGCACACCGGCCAAGGCTAACAGATACAAGCGGTAGGATTGCATGAGGTCGGCCCCATAAAAACTACGCGAATCGGGTGCCCAGTTCAAGGCCTTTTGCTGCTGGAATTTTTTCCAGCCGGTAATAAAGCCAGCCGGTAAGCTATAACCCCTGGCCTGCGCCTGCAGCATAAAGTGGCCGGCATAGTTGGTACCCCACTCATCTGCCTCGCCACCATTGGGCCAGTAACTTAGGCCGCCGCCCGGCACCTGGAAGCCGTTAAGCCTGGTAATGGTAGCCTTGATGTTACGCTCCACCTCAGCTTTTTGCCGGGCTGATAAATCAACCAACTGGCTGAGGTATAACTGCGGGAAGCCTGATGAAGTAGTTTGCTCTACGCAACCATAAGGATAATGCACCAGGTAACTTAAACGTTTGGCCAGGTTGATTGGAGGAATGCCTGATACCTCTAAGGTGGCCTTGTTGGTGCCAGCCATGGCAAAAGGTGTGTAATCTATGCTCCAGCTTTCGCCGGCACGCAGCTCTTTTACCTGGGTTCGGGTAACCGGCGGGTTGGGGTTACGAATATTGAGCACCACATCTTCTATAGCCGTTTCGCTGCCACTGCGGGCAATGATGCGGACTTTACCTATGCCTACAAAGTTTTTTACATCCAAATCAAATGTCACAACCTGGTCGCCGGGTTTGGAAAAGGTCACTACCTTTTGCGTGCTTCCGGTGCTGTTCAAAGCCGTCGACTGCACTTGGATGCTTACCGTTTTAATTTGATTTTCGAGCGCAAACACGGTTACCGGCAACTGGAATTTTTCTGACGGCCCCAATACCCGCGGCAGGGTGGCCAGTATCATTAATGGCTTTTTAACCGCAACCGCTTTTTCGGCATAGCCATAACTGCCATCGTGCCCGGCTATCACCATGGCCCTCACCGAGCCAATGTATTGCGGTAGAGTGAACCGTTTAGTCTGCTTTTCGCCTTTACCCAGGCGGAAAGGTCCCATAAACTTCACTACCGGTTTAAAGCGGTTAACTGTTGCATTTTTGTTGTTGCCGATGGCCTGGTCGCCGCCGATACTTAAAATACGCTCCAAGCCACCGCCAAACGCACCAATAACATAATCAAACAAGTCCCAGGTTTTTACGCCTAATGCCTCGCGGGCATAAAAGGCCTGGTGCGGGTCGGGTGTTTTAAAATTGGTCAGGTCCAGAATGCCTTCATCTACCAAAGCAATGGTGTAAGTCATTTCCTTGCCTGATGCTTCTGATACCGTAATTTCCGATGGTGTTTCGGGCCTGATTTTATCCGGCATAGTAATTACCGGCTTTAATACAGTGGCCGGGTTTTCAACCGCAATCGGGATAGCGCCATACATCCGTATGGGTAAGTCATTCAGTGTTTGGTGATGTGGCTGCAGTAGCGTTACATTGACAAACACGTTGGGGGCCATATCCTCAGTTACCTTAAAGCGGTACTGGGTTTGCCCCTTGCGGGTATCTGTCCAGGCAGTTTTAATCACTTTGCTACCGTTTTCGAAACTAATGAGTGCCCGACCATTGTTGCTGGTGGGAATGGTTAACGTTCCTTCTTCGCCTATTTTATAGCTTTTTTTATCTGCTGTAAACGAAAGCATGGCGGCCTCAGTAGGGTTGTCCTGCTGCAAACGCTCAGCCCAGTTCGGCCAGTCAATGTAAATAATCTTTCCGGCGGTATGCCCGGTTCGCGGATCGGTTACCCTAATCAGGTAGCGCCCCCACTCGGCCTGCGGTACGCGCAGTGTCCATTTGCCACGTCCGTTGGTTACCGATACGGTTTGGGTGCTCACCAGCTTATTATACTGGTTTTGGGTAAAGTTAGTTAACTCCTCGTCGGTTTTGTCCCACCACCAGCGCCATTGTACTTTGTAAAGCTCCACCTCAACATTACGGGTGCCGCTCCATAGTGTACCTTTGGTATTTACGGTGGCAATATCAATCACGTGGTCGGCATCGGTGGTCAGCATGCCGCTTAGCTGGCTGCCTTCGGGCACTTTGATGCCTACGTAACCGGGGTATACATTGTAAGGCAGGGTAACTTGGTTGATGCTGAAATTACCGCCCGGCTCAAATACCTTTACCAGAAAATTAGCTTTTAACTGACCGGGAGCTTGTTTTTCGAGATTAATATCGGCCTGGATATTGGCATTGCCATTGGCATCCAGTCTGCCATCAAATATATTTTGTGTTTGGGTACTAAAGGCCAGCGTAGGGTCGTCAAAACTATAACCATCAAAGCCTTTAAAGCTGGTTTGCTGCGGCGACAAAAATGCATCTACCTTAGCCTTTAAATTTTGAGCAATACCGCCAAATAGCCAGCGGGCACTTAATACGCCATTGGTGCTGCCTTTGGTTAATTCGGTTTGGTTGCCAAAGCTCAGGTTAAGTTTTAAGCGGTTAGGCATAATGGTTTCTACCTTGATGCCCTTTTGAAACAAGGCCCCGCCAACTTTAATCTTCACATTCCAGGTACCGGTAGGCGAACTGGTGGTGGTTGCCGTATGAAAACTGTAAAAACCATCAACCGACGAAGTGCGAACCATTTTGATGTACAGTTGCCCTTGCGGATTGTAAAACTCAAACTCTACCGGGTGGTCGGCCGGGAGCGTTTTAAGCTTATCTTCCAAAATAAACGACACAAAAATGGAGTCGCCGGGCCGCCATACGCCGCGCTCGCCGTAAATAAATCCTTTCAAGCCATGCTGTACCACCTCACCGCTCACATCAAAGCGCGACAAAGGCAACGCGCTGCCGTCATCCAGTTTTAAATAGCCGCGCTCATCGCCTTTTTTAGCGACTAACAGATATGGTTTGCGTTTTAAATCCAGCTTAGCCAGGCCATCGCCATCAGATGTGCCTGTCCATAATACCTGTTTCTGGTAATCGAGTATTTGCAACTCGACGCCAGACATCGGTTGCGCATCCAAAATATTGGTTACCGCAACCAGCATACTGTTATCGTTGCCGCGCTTAGTAATGAGCCCTATGTTAGAGGCAATAATATTACGGGTGGCCCAACGGTCTTTAGTGTAGTAAGAATCAGAGCACACATTATCGCGGTCATTCCAATTATACCCCTCAGGGTAGTAATTATCATAACGTCGCCAAAACTCTTCGTCGTCATCAACCTGGCTACTGCTGCCTGCATAGTCTGGGCTGTAGTCTCCATCACCTTCGCCCTCTTCATCTTCACTGTTGCTTGTAGTGTCAGTCTTACTTTTGATGCTGCAATTATACAGCGAGTAATCTTTACGGAAACCGATAACCACCCGGTAAATGGCGCCCGGCTCGGTACGCATCAGGTGGTCAATATCAAGCATGAAGCGGTTTTTCTTATTCAGGTTAAGGCTGCGGTCTTGGTCTAAACGGATAGTAGTTTGCACTACCGGCCTGGCCACCTGGCGCAATTGCTCCTGCCCGTCAAAACCATTGCTTTGAAAATATTGCGGTACGTTATTTTCATATACTTTGATGATGCTCACGTCAACCGCGTTCAAATTAACAGCTTCAAACGGCATCATCAACCGGCCCGAATCAGGCAGAATAACGCCTTTGCCCGGGATAGTTACTGCCGGCATCCGGTTTTCGAAAAATACATTGGCGCTGTAACTGCGGCCAATCTTTTTACCGGTAATATCTTCAATGCCCTCGTTAGCAATAGCAGTGTAGTTACCTTGCAAATTTTCAGGGGCGTATAGCTTTACCATGCTCCCTTCGATGGTGTAAGTTAACTCACCCATATTGCTCAAACCGATAAGCCCTCTAAGTTCCTGACCTATTTTTACAGGGTTTGAAAACTGGTATAAGACGTATTCTTCCTGGTCTTGTATGGCTTTTACCTGCAAAAGTTTAAAGTCGCCCACGGCCGGTATCTCAGCGGTTTCCTCTCCTTTATTTTCTACATTAATCGGGTCGCCATTCCATTGCAGTTCCAGTTTAGAAGCGTTGCCCCTGGCCCGCGGTACATTGTTTACCACAAACTCATGCTTTTTGCTGAGTTTATTGTGGTGCCAGGTAATGCTAACTGGTGAGGTGTACGATGCAGTCAGCATCTTTTCAATTTTTGCCGGGTCTTCAAAGTCTGCAGTCTGGATGCTGCCGGTAAACTTCATTTTTTCTAAGGAAGTAGCCGTGGCCGATTGCAGCCCGTTAAAATCAATCACAAAATCGGGCTTGATGGTCTGCAAATCGAAGGTGAAATGTTTCAGCTCGTCAGGCACTTTAGTAACTGAGCCCAGGTCAAAATCAATATCATAATGTTTATCGGGGTCCAGTTCGCCTTCAGGTTTAAATTCAATAGTCTGCGCGTCTACCCAATACGCTTTGCCTTCAACCGACGGCGAAAAATCAAACACTTTGCCTTTTAATTCTTCGTTTTGCGCATGAGTTACCTGTACCTGGTCGGATAGTTTAATGCGTACCGTGCCGGTGCGCGAAATAACCCCGGTAGTGTACGATTGTATGTACTTGCTAAACTCGTGGTTATACGTTTTTTTAGGCTTTTTAAAAATAAAGAAAACGGCTAAAAGTATGGCAATAATAGCACCGGCGCCTATTAACATAGTGCGCTGGTTTAGCCTGAATGAAGCGGGCTGCATAAGTGATAGCGATGATTTAGTTACGCTAAAGCTATGAAATAAAATGCTTGTTAAACAACAGGAGAATATTTGTTTGGCTCAGATGAGCAGCTTTTTAAAGATTTTGTTGAAATAAGGCCGTCAAGATGAAAAATCATCAGCATATTGATAAAGCAATGCGGGAGTTTTGACAAGTGATTTATTCGATAAAAGCCCTGGAAGTTTCAATAATGACGACGATTTTATAAAAGACACATGAATATTCCGGATTTTTCTTGTATTAGAATTGATATAGCGTATTTAGCTAGTGTAATTATCTAATATTTCGACTTCAACAATCCATTTATATCCCGATTTTTACCTTTGAAGGGCTATTTTTATTATAAATTAGTAAAAAATGATTCATAAAAATTAAAAATAAATATTTTAAAGTAGTTTTTGATTCTGATATTTGAAGAACAGAGGTGAAGTTATATTAACTTCCAATTTCTTTATTAATAAAATACTCCCAACCCCTAATTAAACAAATATGAAATTAAATTTAGCTTTAATGGCAGGTGCATTGGCCTTAAGTGCCGCATCACATGCACAAGATGGAGCGCCACCGCCGGGACGGACAGGTACAATCCGGCAGGCTAATGCTTTGCTGGCTACCAGCATTGCCGGTGCTACCCAGGGCATGAAAAAGTTTGAAGGCTACTTTAACTTTTATTATGACGAAAAAACGGGCAAAGTGCTATTGGAGGTAGATAAGTTCGACCACGAATTTTTGTACTTCGCCTCATTAACTGATGGTGCCGGCAACAGTGCTGAGCGCGGACAGGCATCGGCTAATATTGCTAAATTTGCTAAAGTAGGCCCTAAAGTATTTTTGATAGAGCCCAACTATAATTACCGCGCTGGTAGCAAGAACGTTGACGAGCAACGTGCTGTAGAAAATGCCTTTGCCAAATCGGTAATCTGGGGTTTTTTGCCGGTAGCAACCGAGGGCGACAAGGTGTTAATTGACCTAACCCCATTTATTGTACGCGATAGCCAGAACATTGGCGGACGATTAGGCAGTGCGCCCTCATCGGGCGGTGCTAATGGCCGTGGGGCTGCTGTTGGCGGCGGCGGTTACCGGGTAGATGATACCCGGTCGGCCGTATACCTGCCCAATACTAAGAACTTTCCTAAAAATACAGAATTTGAAGCTATGATTACCTTTACCGGCGGTTCGGGCAGCGGGCGTGGCTTTGGCGGTAACAGTATAGCGCCCGACCCCAGCGCGGTGACGGTAAAAACGCACCAGTCGTTTGTGGAATTGCCCGAAGCCGGTTATCAGCCGCGCAAATTTGACCCACGGTCGAGTTTCTTTTTATTCAGCTACATGGACTTTTCGGCTGATATTAATGAGCCGCTGGTAAAGCGCTTTAGTCGCCGGCACCGTTTACAAAAGAAAAACCCGGGCGCAGCCGTGAGCGAAGCGGTTAAGCCCATTGTATATTATGTAGACCGTGGCGCACCTGAAAAAATTAAGAAGGCACTGATTGAAGGCGGTGGCTGGTGGAACCAGGCTTTTGAAGCCGCCGGTTTTAAAAACGCATTCCAGGTAAAAGAGCTGCCTGAAGGTGCCGACCCGATGGACATCCGCTATAACGTAGTAAATTGGGTGAACCGTGCAGGTAACCCGCGGGCATTTTCGTACGGCTCATCCTACATCGACCCGCGTACCGGCGAAATTATTAAAGGTGTAGTGACTTTGGGCTCCGACCGGCACCGCCAGGATTATATGATTGCGGAAGGTCTGTTGCAACCCTATGAGGACGGCAAAGGCATCAGTAAAAAGATGGAAGAAATGGCGCTGGCCCGCATCCGACAGTTATCAGCGCACGAAATTGGCCATACGCTCGGTTTTACGCACAATTTTGCCGCCAGCCCCAAAGAACGAGCCTCGGTGATGGACTATCCGTTTCCACGCATGAGCCTGAAGGCTGATGGAACAGTCGACCTGTCGGACGCGTACGCTAAAGGTATAGGCAGCTGGGACAAACGGGCGGTGATGTGGGGTTATTCGGAGTTTCCGAAAGGCACCGACGAGAATGCTGCCCTTGATAAAATAATGAACGAAACTATTAAACTGGGCTTTCAGTACATACCCGATATTGGCGGCTACGCACACCCGGCATCGCACCAATGGGATGATGGCGTAAACCCGGTTGATGAACTGAATCAGCTGATGAAAATCCGTCGGCAGGTATTGAATAATTTTTCGGAAAAAGCGATTGTGAAAGACGCCCCGATGGCCACCCTCGAAGAAGTATTGGTGCCTATTTACCTGCTGCACCGGTACCAGATTGAGGCCGTGGCCAAATCGGTAGGTGGATTGTACTTTACTCACGCTGTTAAAAACGACGGACAAGTACCTACCCAAATGGTTGACCCGGCCGAGCAATGGCGTGCTTTTGATGCCTTGGTTGCCACCATTACACCCGATGCCCTGGCCCTGCCCGAAAAACTGATTGCCAAGATACCGCCGCGCCCAACCGGCTACCCCGCCAGCATGGAAACTTTCAAAGGTAATACCGGCCCTACTTTCGATCCTATTGCCGCAGCCGAATCTGCCGCCGGCGAAACCATATCGTCGCTGCTGAATGATGAACGCGCCGCCCGGTTAATTGAATACCACGGGCGTGACAGCCGCCAACCCGGCTTTATGGCCGTAGTTGACCGCTTATTCGATAAAACCTGGAAAGCACCTGCCGCCAATGGCTACCATGGCGAGCTGCAAACCATGGTCAACAATCTTACCCTCGAGTACCTATTACAATTAGCCGCCAATAACCGTGCTTCTAAAATTGTGCGCGGGCAAGCGTTGTTGAAGGTAAACGAATTAAAGGACTGGTTGACGGCCAAAATGCCATCAGCTGAGGCTACGCAAAAAGCTAATATGTATTATGCTTTGGCGCAGATAGAAGATTTTAAGGCCAACCCCGAAAAGTACCAGACCGAACCTGCCGTAGAGATGCCGCCCGGCGCTCCGATAGGCATGCCCGGCATAAACTTTTTAAACGACTTTAACGATTAAGCATTTACCAACAAAACAACAATGCCTCTTGAATCTACTCGAGAGGCATTGTTGTTTTATTGAGGCTTTCATCAAATCAGGATGTTGCCTGCCGGAAAGACGTCGGCGTGGCATCCGTTAGCTTTTTAAAGAAATGATTAAAGTGCGACGGTTCTTCAAAGCCCAGGCAGTAGCTGATTTCGGCAATATTCCAGTTAGTGTGTTGCAGCAGGGCTTTGGCTTCGGCTATGAGGCGTTCAAAAATCAGTTCGGTGGTGGTTTTGCCGGTCACCAAGCGTACGGCACGGTTAAGGTGATTAACATGCACGTTGAGTTGCTGAGCAAAGGCTTTGGCCGAGCGCATACCGAATTGCTGCGATACCGACTCTATGGGAAACTGGCGTTCCAATTACGCAGATAAGGCAATGCCCGTTTGATAACCTGTATCGTAGCAAACACATTGACATTAAAACTTTCGGCGACCTCTTGCTCGGATAGTTCCTCTACGCTGCCACCAATGCCAAAACCAGCATTATTAACCACCACATCTATCGCCCCGAAATGCTCTACCGTTTGTTTGATGGATGCACTTACTGAACCGGCATCTGTCAAATTAATTTCAAGCGGTAAAAACGCATCATTTTCTACCGTACCTACCGCCGACTTTAAAGTTTCGGCAGAGCGGGAAGTTGCGGCAACCGGGTATCCATTTTCGAGTAGTTTTTTAACCAGCGCTAAGCCTAATCCTTTAGAAGCACCGGTAACGTACCATACTTTCTTATCCATTGCTTGTTCGTTTTTTGTATGACAAAGGTGGGCTAATAAAGCACCCAGCCGTTTGTACACATCAAACCAATGATTGTCAAATTCAAACAATCATCACAAAACAAATTAAAGAAAAGCGGTTAAAATGTTACGTTAATGCTTCACTAAACTGGCAGGCGACACCTCGCTGCTCAGCAATTGGCCAAATATCTCCCAGCGTTTTTCGGGGTTTTTAGCGGTGCCGCCGTGTTGCTCCACGTAGTTTTTAACCAGGTCTTGCCCATAATTGTAGTTAATGACGTAACTGCGATTTTTCTTGATAAAGTCGAGCGACTTTTCGGCCACCTCGTCGCTCATCAGTCCGTATTTGCGCAGCCAGCTTAGGGCCTTACTGCGGGTCATGGTATCGTTAATCAGTCCGCGGGCAACCTCGTTGCGCACGTAGTTCAGTTTGGTTTTAATGGCCAGAGCTTTAAAATATACATCGATGCCGGCAGTATCCAGCCCGGCCAGGGGCAGCAAGGTAGCCTTGGCAAAATTCACCTTATCGTTACCCGGAAAAGCCAGTTCTACACCGTAATTGGCGCTGCCCTCGGCAATTAGCGACTGCGGACTAAACAGCGGATACAACGACAACTCTACCCAGCCGCGACCGCGGTAAAGGTTTTTTTCGAGCATCATGTTATACACATGGTGACCAGGATAACTTTCGTGACTACCCACATCAATGGCGCGCTCAATATAAGCTTTGGTATCGGTATTAATCTGGATAACACTTTTGTAGTTGCCTTTGTACCAGTTGTAGCCTGTCCAGGGTTTATCGGTTACAAATTCCAGCGTAAAGCTTTCGTTGGCAGGTAACTGGTAGTGGGCCTTGGTGCGTTTACGGGCTTCGGCAATGGCGGCGTTCATTACGGTTTCCAGTTTATCTTTGGGGATGACAAATTGCCGGGCCAGTTTCTGAAAGCGGTCGTTTACGTTACCGTGGCCGGGCAAAATGCTATCCAGCTGGTCTATATAAGCTTTAAAATAATCCTCATTATACTCGGGCGCTACCACGCCGAATAATTGTTTCGACTCATCATCAAAAGATTCGTACTCGCCGCTGGCAATACGGATGCGGCGGCTAAAAGCCATCAGCTGGTCGTACATCCAGTTGGCGCGCGTTTTATTGGAGTCGATGGTAGAGGCGTGAGACAGATTGCCCAAGGCGTTGGTCAATTCGTTCACCGAGGCTAAAAGGCTGTCTTTCGGGAAATCTTCGCCGGCGGCTTGTTTGGGTTTCAGCGAGTCGGGACCGTAGTAGGCATCCACAAAGGCCTCGTCATACTGGCCAATGGTTAAACCCAGATGCACGTAATCTTCGGCAAGTTTGTTAAGCTGCCGGGTTTCTTCCTTTTCGGCAGGACTTTTACACGATAACACGAACAGCGCCGGAATCAGCAACAACCAGTTTTTCATAAGCCAATAGATAGACGGCTGTAAAACTACAAACTACCGCCGACTTATACAGCATGCCCCTCAAGTACGAATGTAAATAAGCACTGTTGCGAGCGACACCGCAAGGCAAAGATGAGCTTAGCAAATCAACTTGTAACCTATACCCCGTATATTTAAAACCTGTATCTGCATATCGTCTTTAAGCATTTTGCGCAGATGAGTAACAAAAACCGTCATGCTGTTGGCGTTATAATAATTATCATCGCCCCAAATGGTTTGCAAGGCCTGCTGCCGTTCCAGCACCTGGTTTCGGTTTTGCAGCAACAATTTAAGCAGTTCCATCTCTTTGAAAGACAAATCATAAATACTCGCCGGTGTTTGCAAACGCTGGGTTACGGTATCCAGCCGGCAGTTGCCAAAGGTGTACACCGTTTGTGGTGCCTCATTGCTATGTGCAGGCCCAGTACCGAAGCGCATTAAAAGCGACTCTATACGAACCAGTAGCTCGGCAATACTGAATGGCTTTTTAAGATAATCATGTCCTCCGCTTTTAAAGCCTTTCACCACATCTTCGGGCATTGATTTGGCGCTCAAAAATATTATCGGTACCAAGGGGTTTAACTGCCTGATGTCATCGGCCAATGTATAGCCATCTTTAAGCGGCATCATAATATCCAGCAGGCACAGGTCGGGCTCTTGGCTTTTAAACAGTTCCAGAGCTTCCTGTCCGTTTGTAGCTACTAACACCTCATAGCCTTTAAGTTGTAAATTGTCAGTGGTAATCTGCGCCAAAAAAGGCTCGTCCTCGGCATATAATATGCGGTATTTCATGTTGCTGCAGGTAAATATAAAGTAAATAAACACCCATTACCTTTAGTACTTTGCAGGGCCACCTGCCCACCGTGTTGCTCAATTACTTGCTTAACGTAATTGAGGCCCAGGCCCGAACCATTTACCTGATGAATGTTTGCCGTAGCGCCGGGCACCCTGAAAAAACGGTCAAACACCCGCTGCTGGTACAATGGCTCTATGCCCGGGCCATTATCACTGAATTCAATCATCACCTGGCTGGAGTTACAGGTACAACTGATATGCAATTGCACACCTTGGCCGCCGTATTTTAGGGCATTTTCGGTGAGATTGTAGAATACATTGGTGAGGTGTGCCGGGTCGCCATATACAAAACAGGGCTCGGGTAGCGGCTGCCAGATTATTTGCGCTTCTTTATGCGCAATCTGCAGTTGCATAGAGGCCATTACGTTTTCTATTCCCTGCTGTACATCAAACAACTCGTGCCGGTAACCTACCTCGCCATTGTCGGCCTGTTCCAGGTTCAATACTTTTTCAATCATCAGGTTGAGCCTGCGCAGCTCGCTTTGGCTCATTTCAAGATAATTTTTTAGCATGGCCGGATGATTTTCCAAATGGTTATTGCTGATAGTTTCGAGAGCTATAGCCACGGTAGATACCGGTGTTTTCAGTTCGTGCGTCATGTTGCTGGTAAACGCAAAACGTGCCTGGGCATATAATTGCTGGCTGCGCATCATTTTGATAATCACTAAAAATGCAACACCGGTAAGCAAAATCATTAGTACAGAAGATATTAGATAGTACCGCATCCTGTACAGCACTACGCCGGTTAACGATGGTAAAACGAGCTGATATTTATGCAAAAATTTTAAGTTATAAGTGTAGTGCTTACTGGCAAAAGCCGGCCGGCTTTGCTTTGTTGGTGCTGTAATGCTATCCAAACGGTCATGGTCGTAATCATAGCGGGCAGCGTATGCAGAGGTGCTTATGCCGGCTTGATGCAAGGCTGCTGTTACGGTACTATCCATTTGTTTATAGTTTTGCAGGTCAACCAGCTGTTTAACTCTGGGGGGCTGCGCATCAATAATGTGCGAAGCATGTGGTTTGTAGCGAACATTATGATTTAAAAAAGACAGACGCATTTGCACTACAGTACTATCATCAGTTAAACCATAGTGAAACTCGCTGTGCAGGTCATCAACCTTTAAATCGTCAAACGATTGCCGGAGCTGCAGCCATTGCGGCGACATAAAAAACTCGCGGAAGCGGGCGCTTTGCTCGTGTCCGCGGGCTATACTTTTATAAATAGTGGTTTTTGCGGCTGTGCTTACCAGTTCTTCGATCTCCGTTTTAAGCTGCTGGTGCTGGCTCTTGTATATTTGAGCAAGCCACACTACCTGTAAACAGATGGTAATAATTAAAGATGCGATGACCAAAGGATATGCATAACGGGCCGGAAGCCTTTTCATGAAGCTAATTTGCCGATAAGTTTTTATTGCACACCAGGCAGTAATACGATTTAATGTTATTTAATACTTGTTAAGTTTGCTTAATACTACTTTGGGGTAGTTTTACACCATGAAGAAAGCCTTATCATTAATTATCCTCTTGCTGCCCTGTTGCCTGTTTGCCCAGTCGGTTATTAAAGGCACCGTTACCAATACAGCCCGCCAGCCGCTGGATGGTGTTACCATTATCATGAGTTTAAATGATAAACCTGTATCATCCGTTTTATCCCGGCAAGGTGTATTTGAGCTTGGCGTTAAACCGGGCTCCGGCTATATCCTCACGGCAACACATGTGGGCTATCAAACGGTTAAGCGTATCCTTCGTTTACCTGCCGACACCCTGCAAATTGTGATGCAGCCCGAAGCCCGGCAACTGCAGCAGGTAACCGTAAATGCTAATAAACCTATTATTGAGCGCAAGATTGACCGCGTGGTGTTTAACGTGGAAAACAGCGTTATAGCCAGCGGCAGCACCGTGTGGGATGCCCTGAGCAAAGCGCCCGGCGTACAAACCAAGTTTGATGGCGGCATCAGCGCTATGGGCAAAGGGGTAATTGTGTATATGGATGATAAGCCGTTACGGCTATCGGGCGAGGATTTAGCAAACTATCTGCGCAACCTGCCGTCGGATAACGTGAGCAAGATGGAAATTATCACCAATCCTACCGCTCGTTACGATGCGCAGGGCGGTGCGGTTATCAACATTGTATCTAAAAAACCTAAGGGGCAGGGGCTGAATGTGATATTAAACGGGGTGTACACCCAGGCCACTTACGGCAGCTATATTGCCAGTAGCGTGTTTAATTATCGCAAAGGCAAACTGAACATTTACGGCAACTACGGTTACAATCAACGTAAAAAAGACCACCGCGAAGACGAATACATTATTTACCAGAACCCCGGCAGCTATTCGGATTGGGAAAACACCAAAAGGGGCATCCGCTCAAACAGGGGGCATACCTACCGCGCCGGAGCCGATTACAACCTGACCGGCAAACAGGTAATTGGTTTTTTGGTGACCGGCTACAATAGCGCAAACAACCGTACCAATGCCGTGCAAACTCAAGTTTTTAACAATTACCGCCCCGTGGCCGACTCGGTGCTGCAAACCAACACGCTCACCAACGGCCGCACCAACCAGTACAGTTTTAACCTGAATTATAAAGCCAAACTGGATACTAACGGCCGCAGCCTGAATATTGATATAGATTATGCCCCTTACCGTAACAATAACCGGCAGTATGTCAATAACCTGTCTTTGCTGCCTAGTGGCGCGCTGGCTTCCAGTCCATATAATATTTACACGCCTTCGGTACAAAATATCAGCATTTATTCGGGTAAGGTAGATTATACCTATAAGCTGGGCAAGAAGTGGAATATGGAATCGGGCGCCAAGTATAGCAGCATTGTGAGCCAGAATATTTTTGATTTTTATAACGATGGTGGCCCTGCGCCGGTGTTGATTCCGGCCCGGAGCGACAACTTCAGGTACAGCGAAAACACGGCTGCAGCCTACACCAGCATATCTGGCACTTTGGGCAAGTGGAGCCTGCAAGGTGGTTTGCGCGGCGAATACACCCGCACCCGCGGCTACTCCGTCACGCTCGACTCGTTGAATCTGAACCGTTATTTTAAGCTGTTTCCTACCTTGTTTGTGATGTATAAGCTTGATGCTAATAACGACTTTAATTTTACCTACGGTTACCGCATTAACCGGCCCGAGTATGTAAGGCTTAATCCGTTTAAATCGTATAGCAGCCCTTATACTTACCTGGTGGGCAACCCTGCCTTGCAGCCGGCCTTTATTCACAACGCTGAGGTGGGCTATACCTACAAAGGGCAGTATAACGCTACCCTGTTTTACCGACACACCAACAATTACTTTAGCAATATTACCGTGCAGGACAATGTGAACAAGCTCTTTTACGATACCCAGCAAAACCTGGAACTAAGCCGCGAGGCGGGCGTTGCACTGTCGTTCCCGGTAAAGCCTGCTGCCTGGTGGGAAATCAACAATTACCTGCAAGGCACCATTCACCAGGAGCGTTCGGGTTATTTAAACGGCAATTACGATTATCACTTATGGCGGGCCTACCTCAATACCGACCATGCCTTTACCCTAAGCAAAAAGCATAACCTCAAAGCCGAGGCCAGCGCCTGGTACTCGTCGCCCTCTATACAGGGTATTTTTAAAGTGGCCCATACTTATGATGTGAGCGCAGGCGTGCGTAAAACCATCCTGAACGGACAGGGAACAATGCGCCTGGCTGTAAACGATATTTTTTATGGCAATGCCTACCGCATTAACGTGAACTACCTGAACCAGCGCAACGGCTTTTACGAAAAGAACGATACCCGCAGCGTTACCTTTAGCCTGAGCTACCGGTTGGGCAGCGACGTAACGGCCGCCCGCCGCCGTAATACCGCCAGCGAAGAAGAGAGGCGCCGGGCCGGATAAAGGCAACTGTACAACTAAAAGGTTTTAGTGCGTGGTTGTAACATCAGAAATCTGTTATATTTGAAAGATAAGGACCGTTCCTCCAAATTTTTCATCTGATGATTTACATAACCCGCCGCCTCAAAACCGCTATAGTTGTAATTGCCTGTCACGCTTTATTAACGTTTATCCCAACCCTCACCCATGCGCAGGGGAAGCGTTACAACATACAAGCCATGGGTGCCAAAGGCGATGATAAAACCGTGAACACCGATGCCATTAACCGCACCATTACCCAATGCTTTAAAGCAGGCGGCGGTACGGTGGTAGTGCCGAAAGGTGTTTTTTTAACCTCGACCATTTACCTCAAGAGTAAGGTGAACCTGCTGCTGAGCAAAGGTGCGGTGTTAAAGGGCGTGGCCGATGCCAACCGTTACCAGTCTTTTATCCCGAAAACCGACCTGTCTAAATACAGCACCATCAGCGATGAGGGCAACAATGGCAACAGCGCTTATGACACTGTGTGGACCAAGGCTTTGATGATTGGCGAGGGTGCCAACAACATTACCATCTCGGGCGAGGGCACCATTGACGGCGAGCATGTGTTTAACCCCAAAGGCGAAGAAAACATGCGCGGTCCGCATACCATTATCCTGGCCAACTGCACGGGTGTAAAGTTCGAGAATGTGACTATCGAAAAGGCGGCTAACTACGCCATCCTGGCCTATAACCTGCAGGATGTAGTTTTCCGCAAGGTGCGCATTCGCCAGGGCTGGGATGGTATCCACATTCGGGGCGGTAAAAATGTGCTGTTAGATGGTTGCGATTTGCAGACCGGCGACGATGCCATTGCCGGTGGCTTTTGGGAAAACTTTAGGGTGCAAAACTGTTCTGTTAACTCGGCGTGTAACGGCATTAGGGTGATTATGCCGGTGAATGGCTTTACCGTAACCCAATGCCTTTTTGCCGGACCGGGCAAGTTTGCGCACCGCACTTCGGGCAAGCTGCACCGCACCAATATGCTGGCCGGTATTTACATCCAGCCCGGCGGCTGGGGACTGGTAAAAGGCGACATCGAAGGTGTGCACCTCACTAACCTGAAAATGCGCAACATGGATAACCCCTTTATTTTTGAACTGCACAAAGGCAACAACGCCCGGGATATTACGGTAGAAAGCATAGTGGCCGACTCTATTAAACGCTGCATTGCCGTAAACGCGGCCCCCGGCTTTGGGTACCAAAACGTGCTGTTTAAAAACCTGCAGGTAACCTATGCCACCACCCCCACCAGCGAAGCCCCCTGGGCCTTAGGCGCCATGAACGTACAGCACCTGCGCTTGGAAAACGTAAAGTTTAACACTACCGGGCCTAAACCGCCTTTTGCCATTAAACTGGACAATGTGAAGTTCCCGGCGTTAGTGAATGTTAATGTGTACAGTGCGGAACATACGGAGGAGATGAAGGTGGTAAATAGTGGGGTGATTGAGGGGAAGTGATTTGATACAAATTTTTAGAGATATGTATATTTTGTTAATTATTCTCGATGTTATTGATGAAGCCTTGCATTTGCTCGCGGGGGGGGCGTCCATAGCATAGTTCTTGCCCAAATACTTCTATTTTTAAAAGTTTACGCTTTTTTTTAAAGCCTTACTCACGAATGTTACTTTAAATCTGCATGTAGCAGCGATGTGTCACAATAACTGATCAGAGAGATATTCAAAAATCTAACTGAATTAGTCATTTCTCATCTCCCATTGAAACAAGATGTCGTTTTCATACAAGTCAAGGAGCTGAATAAGTACACAAAATGTTACATTATTTGGTTTAACGACGGCGATCATTCCCTTCTCTAATCTGGCAAAGTGACTGGGAAATCTAAAAACCATTGGGTCTGTAATATCTGCGAACTTCGTTGTACCTGAAGCTATTCTGACTGCGCCGTTTTCACTAAGTAAATCAACCATACCATGTTTGTGCTGCAAGGTTGCCCATTTTATATTTATAGTCCTACTATCTTTATCTGAAAATTGAACTTCAAGGTGTGTTCCGCTATGAATCACCGGAATACGTCTTTTACCTGGCCCAATCAGCTTGTGAATATCTCCATATTCAAATGTCTCTTCCTCAACAGCCTTTCGTAATGTGCGACTAAAAAAACTAACACTTACATTATTTGCTAATAGTTTTCGAAATCCTTGGGAGTAAATCGTTCCATTAGGGTCTAATACACCAATGACCGCCTCTCTTATACCAGATTCGATAATTAAATCAGCACAACATGTTTTACTCTGACCCGCCTGTATAGTTACGCAAGGTTCCAATGTTGTATAAATTGTAGAGCCTTGCAATTTATCCTTATTTAACTTTTCTATTGCGACCCTCTCGGCGTGAACATTTTTACTTTCTCCACGATATCCAGTGGACAGCAATATTCCATCCTTAGAAATAACCGCCCCTACTCTTGGAAATTCACGACATTTCAGATGCTCTTCAATCGCAAGTTTCATCAAATCGCTATTCGAATATTTTTTCATTTGCATTGTTCCATAGCCGTATTAAAGGAATAAAATTTATACACGTTATGCAAGGTTTAAGAAAATTGCTACGCTTTACGTCGAACCTAATAATTTAAACTTATCGGCACTTTAGGTGAGATAATCAAAAAATTTAAAGGAAAATATTAAAATGGCGAATTAATAGTCAATTCAAAAAAATCCAATTGTAAATCCACAATAGATTGAGCTAATTGGTATTCTTTTATAATTCTATCAGCAAGTTCTTCAGCTGGGCAAGTTTCTTTAAAAACATATCCATTCACGCTCGCTTTTAATTCTTATATCAAGTAACAACATTTTTCCATAGGTTTCATTTTTAGCAAGTGTTAAATAACAAAGGAACTTACCTAAAAAAACTATGGCCTCCATTGTTGGGCGCTCTTCAATCGGTAACAATTGTATTGATATTGTTTTTTGAAGGTCTCCGCGTAGTAAACTTCTATTGTAATTGATTTTGTTCAAGTCCGTTGTTTCGCTAACAACGCCAGTACCGCCTGGGTGATGTAGAATTTTATCAACCCATAGATATATAGTTTTCATTGCCCTAACATATAAAATCGCTTAGTTATTATCAGGGCTTTTTTATATGCTTCAATTATTATAATAGCGAACTTGCCCAAGCTTTCAAATCAAATATACTCTAAAACCAAAAAAGCTTCTCGGATTTCTCTAAGAGGCTTTATTTTTAGGTAGCGGCACCAATACCAAAGTTGAACTGTTTGTTGAAAAAATTAACATTGCTTAGTTAGTATATCAAACAGTTTAATCCGGTTTTCAATTCCGTGAGTTTTAAACCGTACTACGCAAATTTCATCTTAAATAAATAAAAAACTACTTAGATTTTTATTTTAAAAGTCAATGCTTTGTCGGGCGATTGAATCAATTTAAATTAGATTCTGTTGCAAGTCAAGTTTCAATTCATTGATAGTCCTTTATAACTCATCTGGATTATTAAAAGAATTCAACAAGTTTTTCAATTCATCAGCATCAGGTTCACGTCGCTTTTTTGCAGCTTCCTCAGCATGGTTCCATGCTGACTGAATAATATAATGAAGGCTATTTCTTGATACCCTGTCAAACAATGATTCATACCATTGCATCTCTCTCTCAAGCAAATCCTTTATAGCCATCGCTTCAGCATCCTCCTTAACGCTTTTAATGATTTCGTCGAATCTGTCCATTGCATAATATCTTCCACAACGAACGGCGGCCACTAAAATATTTCGTAAAGCCTTTATTTTGACTTCAATTTTTTTAGTAGTGCCATATACTTCAACCATTATGTCTGTAACTATTTCAGCGTAAGCATAGTCATAGTAATTGTTATCAAAAAAATTATCAAGATTGTCTGTGTACAAATCTAAAAATGGCTCAAACACATCTATCATTTCAGACGATAATACCCTAATGACCGATAACGGTATTTTTTCGAATTTGTCCAAGTATGTCTTTGGTTCATCTTTGAATAAAGCCAAAATATCTAATAATGCGGTAGTAGTTATTGCATCAGTTTGGTTTTTTCCGGCTAAACTTTTCACTTCATTAAGTTTACTCTCAAAAGCGAAAGCAGGATTACTTTTTGGGTCAAGAGATTTTTCATAAACCTTTAATGCTTGCTGAAAGGCGCTTACTGTTTGATATCTTCTATTAGGATCAGGATTCGTAGCGGTTTGAATAATATAAGAAAGGCCAGCTGTGAGCTTTGCTGGATTAATAAGGTGAGGATAATCACCAGTATAAAGTTGATAGAAGGTTTTGGCTAACTGAAACACATCCGTTCTTGCATCAGCGGATTTGCCGTCAATTTGCTCTGGCGCGTGATATAGTGGAGTACCCAAAAAGCCATTTGATGATGGATGAGCGGAACTATCCGGAGTAATCATCCTCGCAAGCCCGAAATCTGATACAGCTATTGTTCCATCTGGCATAACCAATACATTTTGCGGCTTTATGTCGCGATGGTAATGGCCTGCGTTATGCATTGCAGCAATGCCCTTGCAAACTTCATCAAATATTGGTAATATCTCTTCAAATCTACCTTTTAGCTTTGGAATCGCTTTATCCAAGCTGTATATTGCTAAAGGCATTACAAAATACGGCGGATCATTTTCCAAATTATAATCTAAAACTCTAACTACATTTGGGTGTACTGTCCGCTGCATAATTCTTACTTCTCTGCTAAACCGGCGTAACGCCCCTTCATTTGTCTCATTGCAGTATTTAAGCGCAGATTCTTCACCAGTGTTTACATCCTGCACTTTAACAACAGTGCCCATACCGCCGCTACCAACACTTTCAATTATTAAATATTTTCCTGAAATAATATCACCAGTATTCATTGTGTCCTTTTCGGCAAAAATAATACTTGAAATTTACAGAAATAAATCTTTTACAGTTTAAGAGCAATTATGAAATATTGAAGAAAAAAAAACGGACAAACTCATATTTGTATGAATTTATCCGTTTCAGGTAGCGGGAACAGGACTCGAACCTATGACCTTCGGGTTATGAGCCCGACGAGCTACCAACTGCTCCATCCCGCACTATGTTTGTTTTTTTATTGGACTGCAAAGATATAATTCGTTTCTTTGTACTCCAAATTTATTTTTAATATTTTTTATATGAGTCACCGGGCAGGTTTTGTAAGCATAATTGGTAAGCCTAACGCAGGCAAATCTACCCTGATGAACGCCCTCGTGGGCGAAAAAATGTCCATCATTACGCCCAAGGCGCAAACCACCCGTCACCGCATCCTGGGTATTGTTAACGACGAGGATTACCAGATTGTTTTTTCGGATACGCCCGGCGTTATCAAACCGCACTATGCCCTGCAAGAAAGCATGATGCACCAGGTAACAGGTTCGATTGTGGATGCCGACCTGATTTTGCTGGTGACCGACATTAACGAAACGCACGATGAAAACGAGGTGCTCGAAAAGCTGCAAGGCTCGCTGGCGCCCCTGGCCGTGCTGATTAATAAGATTGACAAAAGCGACGAGGAAACCGTAAAAGCTAAAATTGAGTACTGGCAGCAAAAGCTCAACCCCAAGGCCATTTTTGCTATTTCGGCCCTGCACGAGCATAACATTAAAGCCATTATGGATTTTGTGCTCGAGAGCCTGCCCGAACACCCGGCCTATTACGAAAAAGACTTTTTAACCGACCGCAACGACCGCTTTTTTGCGTCGGAGATGATACGCGAGCAGGTATTTAAGCAATACAAAAAAGAAATTCCGTACAGCACCGAGGTGGTGATCACCGAATTTCTGGAGGGCGAAGATTTGTACCGCATCAGTGCCGAAATTATTGTGGAGCGCGATTCGCAAAAAAACATCCTGATTGGGAAAAACGGCGAGATGCTTAAAATTGTAGGCACCTACGCCCGCCGCAGCATGGAAGAATTTTTCCAGCGCAAAATATTCCTCCAGATGTTCGTCAAAGTCATCGGCGACTGGCGCAGTAAGAAGAACTATCTGAAGAAATTTGGATACGAGGATTAGGGAATTAGAGCTTTTGAGGAATAGAGCCAAGAGCTAAGAACCAGGAGCCAAGAGATTGGTGGGAAGATAGAATTTTTTGGTTAGGGCGGTGTAAAGATTAGAAGCAAAAGAGTAATTTTAATATAAGTAATTAGAGAGTTAACAGGCAAAATCAGCGGGTGCGGCTTACGGGCGTATCTTGGTTCTTGGCTCTTGGCTCTTGCATCTTAACAAAACATGAGTAACATAGTAGCCATAGTGGGACGTCCTAACGTAGGTAAATCCACTTTATATAACCGACTTACCGAAACGCGTAAAGCCATTGTGGATGACTTTAGCGGCGTTACCCGCGACCGTCACTATGGCATTGCCGAATGGGTGGGCCGCAGCTTTAACGTGATTGATACCGGCGGTTATGTAGCCAATTCTGACGATGTATTTGAGGCCGCCATCCGCGAGCAGGTCATCATTGCCATTGAAGAAGCAACCGCCATTATATTTATGGTGGATGTAACCACCGGCATCACCGACCTTGACGACGAAATTGCCACGCTGCTGCGTAAAGGCAAAAAGCCGGTGTTTGTGGTAGTAAACAAGGTAGATAACAATGCCCTACAGTCTGACGCCACCATTTTTTACAGCCTGGGTTTAGGCGAAATCTATAATATTTCGTCCATGACCGGTTCGGGCACCGGCGAACTGCTGGACGAGCTGGTTAAAACCTTTGATGACGAACCTGCCGAAGAAAATACCCTGCCTAAATACGCCATTGTAGGCCGCCCTAACGTAGGTAAATCATCCATCATCAATGCGCTGATTGGCCAGGAGCGTAACATTGTTACCCCTATTGCCGGTACCACCCGCGATTCTATCCACATCCACTACAACCGCTACGGCCACGAGTTTATGCTGATAGATACGGCCGGTCTGCGTAAAAAAACCAAGGTGAAGGAAAATATCGAGTTTTATTCGGTAATGCGTACCATCAAAGCCCTCGAAGAAGCTGATGTGGTTATCCTGATGATTGATGCCGTAGAGGGCCTGGAGTCGCAGGATATCAACATTTTCCACCTGGCCGAAAAAAATAAAAAGGGCCTGGTCGTGGTGGTTAACAAGTGGGATTTGATTGAGAAAAACAACAAAACCATCAAAGTTTTCGAGGAGCAGATTATGGAAAAGATAGCGCCGTTTACCGACGTCCCTATCGTATTTACTTCCGTGCTCGAAAAACAGCGCCTGCTCAAAGTAATCGAAACGGCCGAAAAGGTTTACGAAAACCGCAGCAAAAAAATCTCGACGTCGAAACTAAACGACATCATGCTGCCGATTATCGAAAACTATCCGCCGCCATCCATCAAAGGCAAGCACATCAAAATTAAGTACGTTACGCAGATTAACGGTTCGGCGCCGATGTTTGCATTTTTCTGTAACCTGCCGCAATACATCAAAGAGCCCTACAAGCGCTTCATCGAAAACAAACTGCGCGAAAACTTTGATTTTGCCGGTGTACCAGTACAAATCTTCTTTAGGCAAAAATAAGCCGGCGGTTTAAACCGGCCTGTAACCATACCCAAGCCGGAGCAGTACATCGAGCAATTTAATTGCCGATATACTGCTCCGGCTTTTTGCTTGATGGCGTTTTTTAGCCGTTAATCACGGGAGATATACCGAATATTTACAATCAATTAAATTAGAGCTAACCTTAGCAGTATTTGCCTGTAGAGGCATATTTGTTAATTATTTCATATTCATTTTTAAGCAATAATCAACAGATGATAAAAACACATTTTATTAATGATGAGTTGTTGTTGTAAGAAAAGTATTTACGTACTTTGAGCCCATCATACCTATAAAATGAAAGTTTTTCATCTTGCCGCAGAGTGTTATCCCATCGCTAAGGTTGGTGGGCTGGCCGATGTTGTGGGCGCCTTACCCAAGTACCAAAACGAGGCCGGTTTACAGGCTTCGGTTGTTTTACCTTTTTACGACCGTAAATTTGTTCAGGAAAACGAGTTCGACGTAGTGTTTGAAGCCTCTAACCTGTTAGGCACCCAACGCTACGAATTTGAGATATGGAAAGAGCGGACCAATAAACTGGGTTTCGAGCTTTTTCTGATTTATATACCCGGCCTGCTCGACCGCCCGGAAGTATACAGCTACCCCGACGAGCGCGAACAGTTTATAGCCTTTCAGCTGGCTTTTTTAGACTGGATTAACTGGTCGCAGCAAAAGCCGGACATCATCCACTGTCACGACCATCACGTAGGGCTGATTCCGTTTTTGCTTCAGCATTCGGCCCTGTATAAACGCCTGGCGCAAACCGTTACCGTATTTACCATACACAACGGCCAGTACCACGGGGCCTTTGGCTACGAAAAATTTAACTATCTGCCCGAGGTGGATATGGCCCACGCCGGTTTGCTTGACTGGGGCGGCGGCATTAACCCGCTGGCCAGCGCCATTAAGTGCTGTTACAGGTACACTACCGTATCGCCAAGTTATTTAGAAGAACTTTCCAGAAATTCTAACGGCCTCGAACTACTGTTTTACCAAGAGCGCGCCAAAGGCCAGGGCATCATCAACGGCATAGATACCGAGGTATGGAACCCGGAGATTGACCCGATGATTGCCGCGCCGTTTACCGCTGCACAACCTGATGCCGGTAAGCTTAAAAATAAACAGGCTCTGTGCGAGCGTTTCGGCTTGTCGCCCGATTTGCCACTAATCTCTTTTATTGGCCGACTGGTGGTTGAAAAAGGTGCCGATTTGCTGCCCGAAGCCTTTACCCGCAGCCTGACAGAACATGTCGGTAAACTCAACATTTTAATGTTGGGCGCCGGCGATAAAGAAACCGAACTGGCACTCACAGCCCTCAAAGAAGAATTTCCGGACCATTATACCACTTATGTAGGCTACAACGAAGAGTTAGCCCACCTTATTTACGCCGGCAGCGACTTTTTGCTGATGCCTTCGCGCGTGGAACCCTGCGGGCTTAACCAGCTTTATGCCCTGCGTTATGGTACCTTGCCTATTGTACGCCGCACCGGCGGACTGATTGACACGGTACTTGACTTTGGCGACGAAGGCGGCTACGGTATCTGCTTTAACCAAAGCAGTGTTAATGATATTTGCTACTCTATTAGCCGTGCAGTAACACTTTACCAGAACACCGGGCATTTGCAATTGTTACGTAAACGTATGATGTCGCTCGATTTTTCGTGGACCCGCTCGGCCCAACAATACATCCAACTCTATGAAAGCTTAAAACCAACTATATGAACTCTAAAGTAATCAGCATAGTACTTGGCGGGGGCCAGGGAACACGTTTATTCCCGTTAACTGCCACCCGTTCAAAACCGGCCGTACCTATTGCCGGTAAGTATCGTTTAGTTGACATTCCAATTTCTAACTGCCTGCACTCGGGTTTTGAACGTATTTTTGTGCTTACGCAGTTCAACTCGGCTTCGCTTAATAAGCACATCAAAAACACGTACCACTTCAGCAGTTTCAGCGATTCGTTTGTAGATATCCTGGCTGCAGAGCAAACCCCATCCAATGTGGGCTGGTTTCAGGGTACGGCCGATGCTGTTAGGCAGAGCCTGCACCATTTATCAGTACATGATTTTGAGTATGTACTCATCCTCTCGGGCGACCAGCTGTATCAGCTCGATTTTAAAGACATGGTACAGCAGCATATTGATGCCAAGGCCGAAATTTCTATCGCTACCATTCCGGTTCATGCCAAGGATGTGCCCAGCTTCGGTATCTTAAAAACCAGTCCAGAAGGTGTAATTACCGACTTTATTGAAAAACCAAAAAGCGGTTTCGAGAGTTGGGTATCTGAGGTGAGTGAAGAAATGGCGGCTAAAGGCCGTAATTACCTGGCCTCAATGGGTATTTACATTTTTAACCGTAAAGCGCTTTATGAACTCTTACAAGGAAACGATCATCCAGACTTTGGTAAAGAGATTATACCGCAATCTATTAAAACGCACCGCGTAACCAGCTATCAGTACGAAGGTTACTGGGAAGATATCGGTACCATCCCGTCGTTCTTTGAGGCCAATTTGGGCTTAACTGACGATATCCCGCAGTTTAACCTGTTTGATAAAAAGCCCATTTACACCCGGGCGCGCATGCTGCCGCCATCAAAAATATCAGGCACGCTTCTCGAACAATCAATTGTTGCTGATGGTTGTATCATCAATGCCAGCCGCATAACGCACTCTATTATTGGCATACGTACCCGTATAGGCACCGGTACCGAAATTGAAAGTTGCTATGTAATGGGTGATGATAATTACCAGACCATCGAGCAGATTGCCGATGCCAAAGCAGCTAACACCCCGATTATGGGTATAGGCGATCGCTGCAAAATTAAAAATGCCATTATCGATAAAAATGCCCACATCGGCGATGATGTAAGCATAAACTGCGGCGATGAGCCACTGGCCGATGGTGATTACGGTTCGTATACGGTTCAAGGCGGCATCGTAGTAGTTAAAAAGCGTGCAGTTATCCCATCCGGAACGGTAATTTAAAAAAATTAAGTTCAAAGAAAACTTTACATACTCAGGCGATGTTAATCTAAGGAATTTATTAAAAATCAGCCTGCTATGAAAAAAATGATTTGCATGGTTGCCTTGACGGCAATCTCTTTCGGAACTGTATTTGCACACGGAACAACTGTATCAGCTAAAGCTGATATTGCTCAACAAGACAGCACCAAAAAAATGAAATGGAAAAAGAAAGATGGCAAAATGAAAAAGAAAATGAAGAAAGATACTACCACCAAAATGTAGTATCAGCCATTATCTAAATAAGAATGGCCGTAGCTTTATGCCACGGCCATTCTTATTTAGATAACACGGCAATAAATTAATTTCCCATTAGTTCAATGCTATCGCCGATAGCTGGTAGTTTAAGATTCAATCCGGCCTTGATGAATTTCTCCATTGCTTCGTCCTTATCAATTTTAATAGCCGGAAAGGTGTCATAATGCACACCAATGATGTCCTTGCATTCAATAAAATCGCTGGCTTTAATGGCATCGTCAATACCCATGGTATAGTTATCGCCAATAGGTAAAATAGCCCAGTCCAGTTCTTCTTCGGCCAGTAACTTCATGTCGTAGGTTAAGGCTGTATCACCGGCAAAATAGATTTTTTTGCCTTCGGCGTAAATTATAAAACCTGCCGGTACACCGCCATAACTGCCATCGGGCATAGAGCTGGAGTGCAGGGCATATACCATTTTTACACGGCCAAAATCAAAGCTGTAGCTGCCGCCAATGTTCATGCCGTGTGCGTCTTCTACACCGTTTTTGCCTAACCAGGTAGCAATCTCGGCAATACAAATTACTTTGGCTCCACTGTTTTTTTGGATAGGCAGCAAATCGGCCACATGGTCGCCGTGCCCGTGCGAAATCAGGATGTAATCAGGCTTTAGGTCATTGATGTTGATGTGTTTGGCCAACTCGTTTGGTGTAATGAACGGGTCGAACAGGAGCGTTTTACCGCCGGTTTGCAGCTCAATAGTAGAGTGACCGTAATAAGTCAGTTTCATAAGTAAAAAATAAAGCGTTTAAACAAAACTATTAATAGTTGTTTAAACGCTTTATTGGTAAAATTGATTTTACCGATTTATTACACGCTGGTAACCGGTTATTGTCCGAACATGCCGCCTAAATCGCCAAACATGTTTTTGGTCATGGCGGCCATCTCGCTCTGGTTAATATTGTCGGCCTGTTCCATCGCCTTGTTTACTGCTGTTACTAAAAGCTCTTCCAGCTCGTCCTTATCAGCTTCTTTCAAAAACTCATCACTGATGACGATGCTTTGTACCACTTTGTTAGCGTTAGCCGTTACGGTAATTTTGCCGCCTTCTACTGTACCGGTTACAGTGATGCCATCCAGGCGTTTTTTCATTTCGCCAGCTTTTTGCTGGGCTTCAAATATTTTGTCGAACATAAAATTTGTTTTAAGTGAATAATTTATGCTGATGAATGAGTGTGCTTAATCGTCTGCCGTTTCGCCGGTACCGGTGTAGGCGCCTTTACGCACAATAGGCATTCCTGTAATTTTAAACAGTTCGTCCAGGTGCAGCAGGCTTCCGTTCACTAAGTTTCCTAACAAAACTATAGTGACATCGTTTTTTAAATCGCGCAAAAATATGTGCCTGAAACCGTGCCACCAGCCGGTATGGTAAACCACTTTTTCGTTCTTGCTTTCAAAAATACGCCAGCCGTAGCCGTAGCTAAAGTGTCCGCGTATTAGCGGTGTAACGTGGGCGGTATAGGCCGAATCTTGGGTGCTGGCTTTAATTAACCGTCCGGCTTTAAGGGCCTGGTCAAACAGGTATAAATCGCCAACCGTACTGTAAATGCCTTTGTCGCCAACAGGGCCATCTAAAAAATTCTGGGCAACAGAGTAGCGCCAGCTGTTACGGTCGTGCCCCACCACATCAACCGGAATTTTATCGTACACCGCTTTTGAGTATACGGCAGTGTGGGTCATGCCTGCCGGTTTAAAAATATGCTCCTGTACATACTGGGCGTAAGGCACACCGGTAACCTTTTCAATGATAGAGCCCAGCACCATGTAATTGGAGTTGTTGTATAAAAACCGGGCATTAGGTTTATTAAAGGGAGCCGGTTTATATTTTGCAATCAGGTCCATCACCTGCTGGTTGGTAATCCCTTTCCGCTGGTCAAGATGTTGCGAGCGGTACAGCCCGTCAACAAAATAAACGTAGTTCATCATGCCCGAGCGATGGGTGAGCAGCAAGCGGATGGTTACCCCCTCGTACGGAAAATTGGGATAAAAATCGCGCACATCCTGGTCGAGCTTAATTTTGCCTTCTTCCCAAAGCTGCATAATAGCCGTACCGGTCATGGTTTTAGATACCGATGCCAGTTCAAACTTAGAATCGATTTTCAGGCTGTCGCGGGTGAGGTGATTAGCCCAGCCAAATGAGCCTTCGTACAAGATTTTTCCTTTTTTAGCCACCAGCACATTGCCGTTAAATGCGCTCTTTTTGTGCAGTTGCTGCATAAAAGCGTCAATCTTTTTGTCGGCATCTTTAGGGTTATATTTTAAGAGCTTTTGTGGCTCAAAGGGTTTATCCGAAGTATCTACACCTTTTTTTGAAGGGTGTGAACACGATGACATAGCCACAACAGCAAGCATGCCTGCCAAAATATGCTTAAACAAAAACCTCATATCGCTTATATCCCCAATTAACGCCCGCGAAAATCCGAAATTATCATTGGGCTAAAAAGTAAAGTTCAAAATATTTTTTTGTGGAGGTTAAATCAATGCTTCGTCATTGTTAACCATCCCTGAGGTTTACATTAATAGCAATCCCGTTTGATGTGAACCCGACCATACCAATCGATTGCGATTACTTTAATTTTTTAACGAAAGAGCTGATTTTGTATCATATGTTTTACACATTTTCAATTTATTCGCCTTTTATTGTTAAAGTGATAATAGAAGCATGATGTATGCTTAACTTTTGCTTAACAGCACATACTCACCTTTGCAGCAGCATTTAAAGCTGATAAACACACTTACTGTAACTCCAATAAACTCCCCTTTATGAACAAAAGCTTTACTTATGGTATAAGCAGACTTTGGCAGTTATCCGGGCAGGCTGCAAGGCTCGACCGGCTATCATTAAGCAAACGCACCTACGCACTGCTGTTTTGTATTTTAACATTGGCCATACAGGCCTTTAACTTCTCAACGGTACAGGCACAATCACAGGCACGTAACATCACCGTGCAAGGTACCGTGATTGACAACGATGACTCCGAACCGCTAATTGGCGTAACCATCAGCGACAGCAAAAAACGTTCGCTTACGATTACCAACTCGCAAGGCGCTTTCGCGGTAACGGTACCTGCGGGCAGCACTCTGCAAATTGGCTACATTGGCTACACTTCTGAAACACGTGTGTTTAATACCAGCCAGAGCAAAATTGTGATTCGCCTTAAACGCGGCTCCAGCCAGTTAAACGAAGTGGTGGTTACCGCTTTAGGTATTAAAAGGGAGGAGCGTGCCCTGGGTTACTCAGCACCCAAATTGGATAGTACGGCCTTTACCAAAGCGCCGGCCAGTAACTGGACGGATGCCTTGTCGGGTAAAGTAGCGGGCTTAAACCTCATCAGGAACAGCGGCCCTGCCGGTTCAAACAAAATTATCCTGCGCGGTGAAAATAACCTGACCGGTGATAATGAGGCCTTGATTGTGATTGACGGCGTAGTAGCCAGCAGTTCGTCCCGCAGAACGGCAGCTTCTTCGGGCGGTGTATATGGTACCTCGGGAGATATCATGCCTCCGGATTTCGGCTCGGCCTTAAACGACTTAAATCCCGACGATATAGAAAGTGTTACCATTTTGAAAGGTCCGGGTGCTTCGGCGCTTTATGGCCAGCGTGGCGCTAATGGTGCTATCATCATCACCACCAAGTCCGGAAAAGCCAGAAAGAAACTGAACATCACCCTTACATCCAATAATACCTGGGAATCGGTAAACAAAAGTCCGGATATCCAAAATAGCTATGGGCAAGGACAGTTTGGGGTAAACTACTTCTCTTACGGCGCCTCTGATGACGGCGCGAGCACAAACGCTACCAGTGCAACCTGGGGGGCGCCCTTTAACCAGGGCACCAGCTTTTTCCAGTACGACCCGGCTACCAAAACCCGCGGTACTGTCAGAACGCCATGGGTAGCTTATGATAACCCGGTAAAGTCATTCTTTAAAACCGGCTTCGAAACCTTAAATTCTATTGCTATTGACGGCGGCTACAAAAACGTAGGTATGCGTTTTTCGGCTAACCATGGCAACTACAACTGGATAGCGCCAAACACAGGTTTAGACCGTACCAATATATCCTTTTCGGCCAACAGCGATGTTACCAAAAAATTAAACATCCAGTTTAAAGCTATTTACAACAACAGGCATAGTGATAACCTGCCGGCCACCGGTTACGGTAACCAATCGCTGATGTACTGGTTTATGTTTGCACAACCCAATGTCAATACCGATTGGTACAGAGATTACTGGGTTCCGGGTAAAGAGAACCAGCAGTTTGTCAACATTACCACAACCAATCCCGAGAGCCCTTATGCTATTTCGGAACAATATATTAACAAACAGCGCCGTAATGGTGTAATTGGTAACCTGCAAGCTACATACAAGCTTACCAATGACCTGAGCCTGATGGTACGCGGCTCGATAGATTATAACAAAGATATCCGCGAAGCGCAGCGTCCATGGGATGCGGCAGGTAACAAGTTTGCCCAAGGCTCTTTCCGGGTGCAAGACGTAGTGGCATACGAAATTAATGCCGACTTCCTGTTGAGATATAATAAAAAGCTAACTAAGTCTTTGCAGATGAATGCGTCATTGGGTGGAAGCCAGTTGCGTAACGAATACAAAAAATCAGAGCTTCGGGCTGATGGTTTAGTGGTTCCGGGCGTATTTAGTTTGGATAATAACGCTAACCCGTTAATTTCTGTTCCGGATACGGCACGCTACCGTTTAAACAGCTTTTACGGCTTGTTATCTTTCAGCTTAAAAAATTACCTGTACCTGGATTTAACCGGTCGGCAAGACTGGAACAGTACGCTGGCTACTCCGTTAAGAACAGATAACGTTAGTTTCTTTTACCCATCGGCAAGTGCCTCATTCATTGCTTCAGATTTCTGGAAGTTGCCAAGAGACATTAATTTCCTGAAACTTAGAGCCTCCATTTCGCAGGTAGGTAGTGGTGGTACTACGCCTTACCGTACGGCTTATAATTATACGCTTGCCTCTAACGGTATTTATCCGGATAGCGCAACCACCAACCCTAACATCTTACCTAACCCTAACTTAAAACCGTTAAAAACAACCACTATCGAGTTGGGTACAGAGCTGCGCATGTTTAACAACCGACTGAGCTTTGACTTAGCCGTTTACAAAGGCAATACCAAGAACCAGATTTTGAGCCGGGTGATAGACCGCGCTACCGGTTACAACGTAGCCGTGTTTAACGTAGGTAACGTGCAAAACAAAGGTATTGAGATTGCCGTTAACGGCACGCCGATACAAACCAAAAAGTTTACCTGGCAACTTAACGGAACCTTTACTGCCAACCGCAATAAAATCCTGGAACTGGCAGATAGTTCGGTAGTGTTACGTACCGGTCCGTTAGGTGGTGCGGCTATTGTAGCCAACGTAGGAGGCAGCATGGGCGATTTATATGGCCGGGGCATTGTACGTTCTTCGGACGGGCAGATTGTGTATGACGCCGTAACCGGTAACGCCAAGGCGGGCGACCAATTGGTTTATTTAGGCAACACTATGCCTAAATTCAGGTTTAGCTTCGGCTCTACAGTTACTTACCAGCGCTTTAGCTTGTCAGGTTTATTTGATGCCCAGTTAGGCGCCGTAGCCCATTCGCTTACCTTTTCGAGAATGACCGCTTTAGGTAAACTCAAAATTACTTTGCCAGGCCGTTACAATGGTGTAGTTGGCCAAGGTGTAGTGCAAAACTCGGATGGTACTTACCGCCCTAACGATGTAGTAGCTACCAACATGGAAAGTTTCTACTCATCCATTTATGGCTCAGACCAGGCAGAAGGCAGCGTGTTCAGAACCGACTACTTAAAATTCAGAGAAGCTAATCTGACCTATACTTTCGGACCTAAAGTTTTAAGAGCCATTCATGTCAACCGCTTATCACTGGGCATATATGGCCGTAACCTGTTCATCTGGTCGCCATGGCCGGCGTTCGACCCGGAGTTTGGTACACTGTCCGGAACTGACATCGTTCAAGGTTTTGAAACCGGTCAGCTGCCATCTACCAGAAGTTACGGTTTCCGTTTAGTTGTAGGCATTTAAAAATTTTAATCATGAAATTGTTTAAGAAAACAACCAGCTATATATTATTATCAGTACTCACCACTTTATCGGTTTCCTGTAAAAAGGATTTTGATGAGGTAAATACCGATCCCATCGGTAAATCAGCCACATCGGCCAACCAGTTACTAACGCCGGCCCTGGTGAATGTTTTACAAGCCAACATGGTACGTAACCGTAACTTCAATAATGAGTTAATGCAGGTTACTGTAGATATTAGTGATGCAGAAGGTAAAGTGTTCAGGTACGACGTTAGACGTAACTGGGCAGATTACACCTGGAATGTTTGCTACCCGGAACTCACCAATCTGCGTGATATTTATACCATTGCAAGCCAGCCCACCTCAACCAATTCATCTTATAAGGGTATTTCGTTAATCACACAGGCCTGGGTATTTCAAATTCTGACTGACGTTTACGGTGACATTCCGTACTCACAAGCTAATCAGGGCAAAGAGGGTAACCTACAACCGGTTTACGACAAGCAAAAAGATATTTACCTGGATTTGTTCAGCAAACTGGAAGAAGCGAATAAACTCCTGGCAGAAGGCGTTGCTATTACAAAGACCGGAGACCCGGTTTATCAGGGCGATGTTAGTAAATGGCGCCGTTTGGGCAACTCTTTATATTTAAGATTACTGCTCCGTACTTCGGGCAAATCTGAAGTAAGCAGCCAGGTGATTGCTAAAATCAAAGAGATTGCCGATACTAATAAGGGCAATTACCCAATTATGGAGAACAATAGCCATACCGCCAAAATATTATGGAACGGTACCAACAGTAGTACGGCTGCTTTCTCCTCCCCATTTATGATTAATGTGAGGGCGGTTGATTTCCGCACACCGGCCATTACCAGCTTCTTTTTGGG
>CAXYKR010000401.1:0-21397 GCA_964277815.1 uncultured Mucilaginibacter sp.
TATAGTTACGGCGTTGTTTTGTACGAGTTACTTACAGGCGAAGTACCTTTTGCATTAAATGGTAACGGCGAAACTGCCAGAAACGCCGTGATGTTAGCACATCTGGAGCAGGCTGTACCTGACCCTGCCATTCGACGTGCGCTGCGTTTACCCAAGGGATGGGACGAAGATAAGCGTAAACAGGAGATGCAAATACCCTCCTGGCTGCTGCAACTGATTAAGAAGTGTCTGGAAAAAGACCCGGCTAAAAGGTATAGTAACGGTTTGGAATTGCAGCAAGCCCTTACCGAAGGCAGCTTGTTGGCGGCCGAATCTCATACGTCATCGGCAGTAGCAGCTACAGAAGTTACTGCCCTGCAGGAAGAGAATGAACGCCTACAGGCAGAGTTGCTTCAATACCGGCAAAAAGAAGAGCAACATCAAAATCAATTATCTTCTCTGCAAACGGTAGCCTTGGCAGCGGGTGGCCGCTACAATCCGGAAAAAGGGGTATACGAATCAAACAAAGATATTGTACATCTGCCTAAGCGTTGGTTTGTAGGCCTGGCAGGGGTTGCGGCGTTGTTTATTGCACTGTTTTCGTTTTCTTTTTTCTCCAAATCTAAAACGCCATCCGGTGCCGAAGCCGCAACAGTAAAGGTTGATGAAAACTATAAATCGCCGTTTGTATTTTTGAGTAAGCGTTATCAGGATAGTGTAAAGGCCGTTTATACTAAACCGCCCATACAGCAAGCGGCTCTAAAACCGGCTGCTGAACAGCGCTTTGTACCTCCGGGCTGGGCCAAACACCGCAAAAAGTTTAAAGCCAAACATCGTAAAAGGTTTTTGGGTCTTTTTTAGAATGTAAACGGTCGTTTCTTTGGCTTTCGGATACTGATTTTTATCAGCAAAAAATACAAAAGTGTATTAACTGTTGCTTAAAAATTAAACTGAAACTACTATTTTGCAGAACTGCTGCAGATGTAGCAGGTTTATACACCTATATCTGAAAACGTGTCCGAAACTTTTACCTTTTTAAAAGGCGGCGGCCTGATGGGCGAGTTAATGCGTTCCACCAACTGGTCCGAAACTTCTTTCGGCTCGCCTGATACCTGGCCCGATAGCTTGCAATCGGCCGTGAGTATTGCTTTAAACTCCGGTTTTCCTATTGCCGTTTACTGGGGAAGCGATTTTTCGTTGTTATATAACGATGCCTGGAGCAGTATACCCGCACAAAAACATCCGTGGGCGTTAGGTAAACCCGGTGCGGTAGTATGGCCCGAGATATGGGAAGGACTTAAAGATGAGTTTGAAAGCGTACTGCACGAAGGCGCATCCTATCGCAGGCCCGATGCCTTACTGTTAATGAACCGCAACGGTTACACTGAGGAGTGTTATTTTGATTACACCCTATCGCCGGTAATGGCAAAAGATGGTACAGTTGGCGGTGTGTTTAACGCCGTTATCGAAACCTCGTATAAATACATTCATGAGCGCCGTAATCAATTGTTGCTTCAGTTAATACACAGTGCCAACAAATCACAAACAGTAACGCAGGGACTTAGCGATGTAATGCAGATATTGGGTAATTCTCGCCCGGATATTGCTTTTGTCGCTTTATACCTAAGTGACGAGCGCCAGGTTACCCAAGTAAGTCTGAAAGCCTACAGCAATATCACGGTTGAGCAGCTTACTGCTTTTCAGCAGTTGTGTGATGTGGTGGCTATCGGAGGTAAATCAATCTTTGTTGAGCAATTACACGACTATGTACCGACACCGGTAGATAGCTTATGGCCCGAGCCAGTACAAGAAGCTATGATTGTGCCCGTTAGTAATGATAATGCCCGGTTAAAAGGCTGTATGGTTTTAGGAGCGTCGCCACGTAAACGTATTGACGCAGATTACCGGCAGTTTTTAGAGACTACCGGCATGCATGTAGGTACTTTGCTCAATAACGCTCAAGCGCACGAAATGAGTGAGTCTTACCAGCGCGAACAGGCCCTGAACGAGGAGTTGGGCGCATCTAACGAAGAGCTTTCGGCAGCTAATGAAGAGCTGGCTGCAATTAACGAAGAACTGCAGCAGACCCAGCAACGCTTAAACAGCCTGAACATTCATCTGGAAGAACGTATTGAAAGCCGCACGTTTGAACTGGCTGCTACCAACGAAGAACTTTCATCGACCAATGAAGAGTTGCTAACCATTAACGAGGAACTTTATGCCACTAAGCTCGACCTCGAAAAAACTGTAAAAGAACTGGCTGCCAGCCAGGAGCAGTTCCGTTTTTTATTGAACGCCATACCACAACAAGTATGGACAGCAAAACCTGATGGAAAGCTTGACTATGTGAACCAGACGGTAAGCCTTGATTTTGGTTACCAGCCCAGTGAGGTAGTTAACCACGGCTGGCACAAGCTTATTCATCCTGATGATTTGCCGGGCTGTTTGAGGGCATGGCACAAAGCATTGGCCTCAGGTAACGAGTATGTAACCGAATTCAGGTTGCGGATGCGCAACGGCGAACACCGCTGGTATTTGAGCCGGGCTGTGCCACTGATTGAAGATGGAGCCATCAAAATGTGGCTGGGCACCAATACGGATATCGATTTGCAAAAAAGCAATGAGCATAAAAAAGACGAGTTTTTGTCTATTGCCAGTCATGAGTTAAAAACGCCGCTTACCAGTATCAAGGCGTTTAACCAGTTAATGAGCCGGGCTAAAGACAGCGAAAAGATTCACGGCTTTATCAAAAAATCGGCCGAGCATATATCCCGCTTAGAAAAGCTGATTAACGATTTGCTGGATGTTACGCGCATTAATGCCGGTAAAATGGACTACAATATGGCTCCGTTTAACATGGCCGATTTAGTGATGAGCAGTGTTGAAGCGGTACAGCTTACCGCGCCCGATTATGAAATCATCATCCGCGAAAATGCCGACGTTATTTACACCGGCGATTATTTTAGGTTAGAGCAGGTAGTACACAACTTTTTAACTAATGCCGTTAAGTATTCTCCCGATAATAAAGCCGTAATTGTAAACGCCGTAGCCGAGGATGATAGCATCATTGTTTCGGTGCAGGATTTTGGTATTGGTATAGCGCAAGACCACCTGGATAAATTATTTGACCGCTACTACCGGGTAGATAATACCGCCATGCGTTTTGAGGGTTTAGGTCTGGGATTATTCATCTCGTCCGAAATTTTAAAGCGCCACCAAGGTACTTTTTGGATTGAGAGCGAGCAAGGTAAAGGGTCTACGTTTTATTTCAGGCTGCCGTTGGTAAAAAAAGATGAGCGCCGGGAATTGATGATGGCCGATAATTTTTACCAGGATAACCACATCACGCTGCAATATAATAAAGAACACAACTACGTATCTGCCGATTGGACAGGTTTCCAAACGGCAGATACCGTAAAAAGCGGCTGTATGCAGATGCTCAATTTAGTGAAAGTAAACAGTGCGACACAGATACTAAATGACAATACCCATGTACAAGGCACCTGGTCGGAAGCTTCTGATTGGGTAGGGCAGGAGTTTTTTCCGATGCTCGATGATGCTGGTGTTAAATACGTAGCTTGGATTTTTTCGCCAAGCATATTCAGTCAGTTATCTGCTCAAAAAAGTGTTGATGTAAAGCAAGGTAACGTAGTGGCCCAATTTTTTACCACCCGTGCCGAGGCCGAGCAATGGCTTAATAGCAGGGAGTAATTGGTTTATTAAAAGAGCATCTGCCGAAACAGATGCTCTACCTATTTTAAGCATTGCCGTTGGTACGGGCAATAGGCAGGCTGAAGTAAAACGTACTGCCTTCGCCCAGGGCACTCTCCACCCAAATACGGCCTTGCTGCGCTTCAATAAAATCTTTGGAGATGGCCAGTCCCAAACCTGAGCCCGATTTGTTTTGCCCATCAGTAGGTACCTGGAAATAGCGGTCGAACAGGCGTTTTTTATACTGGTCGTCAATACCCTTACCAAAGTCGGTTACCGAAAACACCATCTGGTTGCTTTCAGCATTAAGCCTGATGATAATTTTAGATTTTTCGGCACTGTAACGCAACGCGTTCGACAGAAAATTAATCAGTACCCAGGCCGTTTTTTCAACATCAGCCTGCACCTGCGGCAGGTTATCGCTTTTCACCACTTCCAGTTGCACACTTTTTTGCTCAGCCTGAAATTTCACTGAGTTGATGGCATAATCGAGTATCTGCTCAGGCGCAACCGGGATGAAGTTTAATTGGATGTTGCCGGTTTCTACCTGCGAAAGCTCGAGCAATTCACTGGTGATCTTTAACAGGCGCGAGGTATCATCAGCAATGTGTTCAACCAGTTGCTGCTGCTCAGGGTTCATGCTGCCAATGCGCGAATCGTTAAGCAGTTTGAGGCTCATCTTGATAGATGAGATAGGAGTTTTAAGCTCGTGAGATATAGTGGCAATAAAATTGGTCTTGGCCTCATCACGTTCTTTAAATTCGGTAACGTTGCGCAGCAGGTAAACCTTACCGGCAGATTTACTGGCAATTTTAATGGTATCGGTTTGCTCGCCCAGGTTAGGTATGTAAATATCGCGGCTTTGTAACTGGAAGTAAGATTCCTGCCCATCCAAAACAATCTTCAGCAATTTTACAGCGGCGGTATTACTCAAAATAGAGCGGAATAAATCGTTATTTTTCTCCAGCTCGGCGGTGTTCTGGCCAACTACTTTGCCATCGGTCAGGTTAAGTACTTTACGGGCGGCACTGTTAATAAACAGTATTTCATGGTCTTCATTCACACCCACAATGGCATCCTGCATTTGCTCAATAATGGTTTCGATGCGCCGTTTTTCTGACAGGATAGTGGCCACGTTACTGTTTTCCCACTCGTTAAGACGGATAGCCATGTTATTAAAGGCATTGGCTACTTCGCCAAACTCATCGCCCTCGTCAAAATGTAAACGCTTGCGGTAATTTTTCTCGCTAATTTCGCGGATACCTTCCAGCAGCGACCGTAGCGGATTGGCAATAAAGCCCGGAAAGTTTACACTAAAGCTAAATAGTACTAAAAAGGTGAACGCACCGGCCAGCCCCATAATAATACCGGCCTGGTTTACCGATGCCCTGGCCGCATCATTTTTACGTACGATGGCCTGCATGTTTAACGCCTCAATATCGCGCAGGTGGGCGCGGGCCTGCCGTTCGGTAACCTGCTGTTCTGCCAGGGAGCCTTGCCCTGAACTCAACTTTTTAAAAGATTTCCGTAAATCGGCGACTGCTTCGCCTTCTCCTTTTTCGGTGATGTTGTGCTCTTCTTTCACCAGTTGCACGTCAAACAGGCGTGCTGCCTGTTGGTTAAGTGGCAGCGGAGTTTCATCAAGCAGGGTACGCATTTCGCGCGTGTAGCTTAAGGTTTCATAATTATCCTTCAGGATAATTTTGGCGTTGTTGGATATCCGCTGGATATAATAAAGAGAGAGCCCGCCAAAAAGCAGCACAATGGTGAACAGGAAGCCGAAGCCGAGCCAAAGTTTAGTTTTTATTTTCATGATAATATCACTAAATCTGTTTCTGTAGTAGATAAGTTTTTGAGCAGTTCGTTAAAAATAGCCGTTTGTAAAATAACCTGAAATAAGCTTAAGTGTGGTTTGCCGATACAAATGGTAGTTACCTCGCGTTCTTGCGCCAGTTTGATAATGGTTTGGGTAATCTGGTCGCTTTTAAGTTTAATTACCTCGGCGCCAAGTTCGGTAGCCAGTTTAAAATTATTGATGAGGTGCCGCTGTTTATCTAACTTTATTTTATCCAGGCTCTCGCTGCTGCTTTGTACATACAACACAATCCAGGGCGAGCGGTAATAAGAGGCCAGTCGTGCCGTTTTACGGATGACCGTTTTAGCCGTGGTAGCGTTGGATGATATGCAGGCCAGAAATTTTTCGGCCCGGAGCTTGATTTGCTTGGGTACTTCTACATCAATTTTACGCTCCAGGTAATGGGCAACTTCTTTTAATGCTATCTCCCTTAGCTGCAATATTTTGTCACTCCTGAAGAAGTTTTGCAGTGCAGTCTCAACCTTGCTTTTGTCGTAAATCTTGCCCTCTTTCAGGCGGTCAATTAACTCGTCGGCGGTCAGGTCAATGTTTACAATCTCATCGGCCAGTTGCAGTACTTTGTCGGGTATGCGTTCGGTGATGGCGATGCCGGTAATGTTTTCAACTTCCTCGTTCAGGCTTTCCAGGTGCTGTATGTTGACGGCTGTAATTACGCTGATGCCGGCCTCTAAAATATCAAGCACATCCTGCCACCGTTTGGCGTTTTTACTGCCTTCGATGTTAGAATGTGCCAGCTCATCAACAATCACTACTTCGGGATGCCTGTTTAAAATGGTTTGCAGATCCATTTCCTCCAGCTCTTTACCTTTATAAAAGGTACGTCGCCGATTGATGACCGGCAGTCCGTCTAAAAGCGCATGGGTATCTGCCCGGTTGTGCGTTTCGATGTAGCCAATTTGTATGTCAATCCCATTGCGCAGCAAGGCATGGGCTTCCTGCAGCATCCTAAAGCTTTTGCCTACACCGGCACTCATGCCGATGTAGACTTTAAGCTTACCGCGCCTCGATTTTTGTATCAGTTCGATAAAGTTTTTTACCGAATCGTCTTTGTGCTCCTGTTCTTCCATACCATTGGCGGTTCAATTATTTAACGAGTTAGTATAGCTGCATCATCAAAACGAAATAGCCATACTTGCGGTGATGAGCGGGTTAGTATTCACCGGCGTTCCCAAACGTGTAAACACATCATCTTTGCTGTTGTATAGTTTGCCTTCCAGGCGTATCAACGCATTGCTTATTGGGGCATAGTCCAGGTTAACAGAGTAGCCGGTAGTTTTAAAGCCGTTAGGGGTAGCAGAGGCTACGATGATTCCGTTTTTATCCTGGTAATATTCTACCCGGCCGGCTACTGCCCATTTGTTGGCAAACTGGTAACGTGCAATGGCCACCGGCGATAACACATGGTAGTATTTATTGCTACCGATGCTTTGTTGCTGTGTACCGTAATCAAATCCGGCAGTTAACCCAAATGCTTGGCTAAGCTGAAATATCCCATAAAAGTTGTGATAAAAGCGGCGCACTCTTATGGAGTCTGCTCCCTCAGTTCCTAAATAGTTACTGTAATTCAAGGTAATTTGCGATGCCGGTTTATAAACAATTTGTACACCACCGGCAGGTTTGCTGTTACCGTCCTGGCGGTTGATGCGTTGCCAGCCATTTAAATATAAGCCGGTTAGCGTCAATTTACCATCATTGGTAATATAAGTAACCTTAGCGCCCGACTCGTAATACGGCGTGTTTTCTGATGCAATGTTACGGGTAAGTACCCAGCAATCTTTGCTGATGGCACTTTCAAAACCGATGTGCGATGCAAAAATACCTGCGTCCAGCCAAAGGTTAGCGCTTTTGGCCAGCTTAACGCCGGCGTTGGCCTCAAATATGTTTTTTAACACGCCCGGCTCTGCGGCCAGGTTGGCGTTGGCATAAGTACCTGCCATCACCGCTAAATTTGCTCTGAAATTGCTGGCATCGTAATTAGCTTTAATAAAGCCAAGATTAAGGTTAAACTCGTTATGGCGGTTATGCGAGTACACAAATCCCGGGCGGCTGTTATCCGCAGGGCGGTTAAAATCAAAACCATAATATAATTCGGCATAGCCACTAAAAGTAAGTTTACCGGCTTTCACACTATCCTGCGCTTTTGAGCAAAAAGCCAAAGCACAAAGGATAGTGAGCATCATCAATTTTTTCATTTGCATTATTAAGTGTGTTGTAGGGTTACAGTTTGCACTGTAAGGTTTTTTTGCCTTGTTATGGGCAAACGTGTTTACAAACAGTTATACTGTTTATTTTTTAAGGTCGCTTAAAGCGATGTTAAGCGCTAATACGTTAACCGTAGCAGGGCCAAACAAGCCCAGTAATGGTTTTTGGATGTGGCCTTCTACCAGTGCAGCTACTTGTTGCTCGCTTAAACCACGTTTAGCAGCAACACGTTTAACTTGCAGGCGGGCAGCCTCGGGCGAAATATCAGGGTCTAAACCACTGCCGGAGGCGGTCACCAAATCGGCCGGGATGTCGCTGCGTTTGATGCCTGGATTGTATTTTAATAGGGTATCAATGCGGTTGTTAACCTCTTTTAAATAATCAGGATTGCTTGGACCTTTGTTAGATCCTGCCGAACCGGCTGCATTATAGCCAACTGCCGACGGCCGCGACCAGAAGTATTGCGGCTGGTCAAACTTTTGTCCAAGGGTGGTATAACCAACTACTTTTCCGTTCACCACAATGGTTTCGCCATTGCCCTGGCCTTTAGATAATTTACCGGCAAAGGCAATAATTACCGGGTATATACCGCATAGCAATACCATGAGTGCCAGGGTTAATTTTATAGATTGAGCTAATGTTTTCATGTCTTTTTTAATAATTTGTATTACTTGCTTACACCATCAGGCCTACCACCATATCAATGAGTTTGATACCGATAAAAGGGGCAACCACACCACCTACACCATAAATCAGCAGGTTGCGGCGTAACAGTGCACTGGCACCGATAGGTTTATACTCTACGCCTTTTAAAGCCAATGGGATAAGCAACGGGATAATGATAGCGTTGAAAATAACCGCTGATAAGATGGCACTTTCCGGACTATGCAGGCCCATGATGTTTAGGCTTTGCAATGCCGGGATAGAGGCAATAAACAGCGCCGGAACGATAGCAAAGTACTTGGCTACGTCATTAGCGATTGAGAAAGTGGTTAAAGTACCACGGGTAATCAGCAACTGTTTACCTATCTCTACAATTTCAATAAGTTTGGTAGGGTCGTTATCCAAATCCACCATGTTACCGGCTTCTTTGGCTGCCTGGGTACCGCTGTTCATGGCTACACCCACATCGGCCTGGGCCAGGGCAGGGGCATCATTGGTACCGTCGCCCATCATGGCTACCAGTTTACCAGTGGCTTGTTCCTGTTTAATGTAATTCATTTTATCCTCGGGTTTAGCCTCAGCAATAAAATCGTCTACACCGGCTTTTTCGGCGATGAATTTTGCAGTCAGCGGGTTATCACCGGTTACCATTACGGTTTTAACACCCATTTTACGTAACCTTTCAAAGCGCTCGGCAATACCAGGTTTAATGATATCCTGCAATTCAATCGTACCCAAAACCTCTTCATTGTAAGTAACTACCAGCGGCGTGCCACCGTTAGAAGAAATGGCCTGTACCCGTTCTTTCACCGCGTTTGATACGGTATGTCCGGCATTCAGCGCCATTTTGCGCATACTGTCATAAGCGCCTTTACGGGTACGGTTACCGTCAGGGGTATTGATACCGCTTGAGCGGGTTTCGGCAGTAAATTTGATAAACTCAGCACCGGCCGGAACTGAAGGGATAGTCATGTGGTTGCTGGCCAACTCGATGATTGATTTACCTTCGGGAGTTTCGTCAGCTAATGAAGCCAGTACGGCAGCTTTAACTAAAGCATCCGGACTAACATCGGGAGCCGGCCAAAACTGGGTGGCTTTACGGTTACCGATAGTGATGGTTCCGGTTTTGTCCAAAAGCAATACGTCAATATCGCCGGCTGTTTCTACTGCTTTACCCGATTTGGTGATTACGTTGGCTCTCAGCGCACGGTCCATACCGGCTATACCAATGGCTGACAGCAGACCACCGATGGTGGTTGGAATCAAACAAACAAATAACGAAATCAAAGCCGCAATGGTGATAGGCGTATTGGCGTAAGTAGCAAACGGTTTAAGCGTAACACACACGATGATAAACACGATGGTAAAGCTGGCCAGCAAAATGGTTAAGGCAATCTCATTAGGTGTTTTCTGGCGTGATGCACCTTCAACCAAAGCAATCATTTTATCCAAAAAGCTTTCGCCGGGCTGGGTGGTTACCAGTACTTTAATTTTATCAGATAAAACTTTGGTACCACCGGTTACGGATGATTTATCGCCGCCGGCTTCCCTGATGACCGGTGCAGACTCGCCGGTGATGGCCGATTCGTCAATGGTGGCCAGCCCTTCTATAATCTCGCCGTCCGTAGGAATGGTATCCCCGGCCTGACACACGAACATATCGTTTTTTTTTAACTGGCTTGATGATACTACCGAAATGTTGCCGTTAGCATCAACCAGGTTGGCTGGTGTGTCTTCGCGGGTTTTGCGCAAGCTGTCGGCTTGTGCTTTTCCCCTGGCTTCGGCAATAGCCTCTGCAAAGTTGGCAAACAATACGGTTAGTAATAAAATCAGGAAAATGATTAAATTGTATACCCATGAACCCTGACCGGTATGCGTAAAGCTGTATATGGTTACGTATAACATCACAGCAGTACCCACTTCTACGGTAAACATTACCGGGTTACGCATCATGATGCGTGGGTCAAGTTTTATAATTGACTCTTTAAGTGCGGATTGCACTAAAGCAGGTTCAAATAATTTATCGGATTGATTTTTCATTTTTATGTTGAGTAAGTAACCGGCCCGGTTGGGCCGGTTAAGTATCATTTGTTCTTTATTGAGAGAAAAAACTTTTAATGAGCCATAGAGAAATACTCGGCCAGAGGGCCTAAGGCTAATGCCGGGAAGTATGACAAGGCGTTCAGTACCAGGATTACAGCCAGTGTCATTACACCGAAAGTAAAGGTGTCAGTACGCAGTGTACCGGCCGACTCAGGCACGTACTTCTTTTGTGCTAACAGGCCTGCAATAGCAACCGGACCAATAATTGGTAAGAAGCGACCCAAGATGAGTACCACCCCAGTGCCTACGTTCCAGAAGATATTGTTATCGCCCAAGCCTTCAAAGCCGGAGCCGTTGTTGGCGTTGGCCGAGGTAAACTCATACAGCATCTCCGAGAAACCATGGAAGCCAGGATTGTTTAACCAGTTAGATGGTTTAACGGCCCAATCGGCATTGCCAAAGTTAGTGAAGATGAATGCTGCCAGGGCAGTACCTGCCAGTATCAGGAACGGGCTGAGCAAGGTGATGAGTGCCGCAATTTTAACCTCGCGGGCTTCAACCTTGTGGCCTAAAAACTCAGGCGTACGGCCTACCATCAATCCCGAAATAAATACGGCTATAATGAGATAGATAAAGTAATTTAGTATACCTACACCGCAACCTCCAAAAAAGCCGTTAATCATCATACCTAACAATTGCCAGGCGCCGGTGAGCGGCATGGTACTGTCGTGCATACCGTTAACCGAGCCGGTTGATACGATGGTGGTTAGGGTGCTCCAGTAGCCGGTGGCCATAGGGCCAATGCGTACCTCTTTACCTTCCATAGCGCCGGTAGCTTGTTGCACGCCCATTTTGGCAATTGCCGGATTACCTCCTGTTTCGCTGAACAGGGTAGGAATCATCAGCATCAGCATACCTACGGTCATCATGGTAAATATGACCCAACCCAGTTTTTTACGGCGAATAAAGTAGCCAAAAGCCAGAATCATCGCCATAGGGATAATCATCTGCGAGATGATTTCGACCATGTTGGTGAAATAGCTGGGGTTTTCGAGCGGATGTGCAGAGTTGGCTCCAAACCAACCGCCACCGTTAGTGCCCAAGTGCTTAATGGCAATCATTTGTGCAGCCGGACCACGGGATACGTTTACGGTATCGCCCTGCATCGAAATAAACTGGTCTTTACCGGCATAGCTGGATGGAGTACCGCTGAAAGCCAGAACCAAAGCGATTACTACCGATAAGGGTAACAACAAACGGGTGAGGGCTTTTACAAAAAATTCCCAGAAGTTACCGATGTTGGTAGTGGTTTTATCTCTGAATGCTGTAAATAAACCAACAGCAGCAGCTATACCGGTTGCTGCACTCGTAAACATCAAAAACATCATAATGATGTGCTGGGTAAGGTAGGTAACACCGCTCTCGCCCGAGTAATGCTGCAAATCGCAGTTAACCACAAAGCTTATAATGGTGTTAAAAGCCAAATCGGGTGTCATGCCCGGGTTACCGTCGGGGTTGAGGGGCAGTTTGTCCTGGTATATCAAAACAAAAAAGCCGTAAACCAGCCACACCAGGTTAATAATCATCATGGCCTTTAAAAACTGTTTCCAGTTCATGGGCTCATTAGGGTTGATGCCCGAAATTTTGAATAAGCCGTTTTCGAGCGGCTTCATAAAGTCGGTCCATACCTTTTCGCCGGCAAACATTTTGGCAAGATACTTTCCTAAGGGGATGGCGATAAGGAGGGTAATCGCAAAGGAAGCAACGATTCCTAAGAATTCAGTGTTCATGGGTTTGGGGGATAATTAGAATTTTTCGGGTTTAAGCAGTACGTATACCATGTATACAAAAACTGCCAGGGAGATAATAAATAGCGCTAACATAGTTTTCAGATTTGCTCGAACCAGTCGATAGATTTAAAAATGAACCAGCACAAAACAAGTAAGGCTGCCAGTAATAGTAGAGTAAGCATGTGCATCTGTTTTGGTAACCCCAATGCCAAAACCAGTACCAATTGTTAGAAGTGTATTTGTAAGTAACTGTAATACAAATAATTGTGTAGTAAATATTTATTAATAGAATTCTAATAAAACAGAAAACCCTTCCAAAATGGAAGGGTTTGTTTTCAAAATGAAAGAAAAGCGTTAGCCAAGCTTGTATTCCTCAATTTTCCGGTAAAGGGTAGTTAGCCCGATGCCCAGTAAACGGGCCGTTTCTGTCTTGTTTCCCTGGGTATGGGCCAGCACTTTTTGGATATGCTGCTTCTCTACCATTTGTAAGGCAAAAGTGTTGCCCTGGTAGTTATTTTGCCTGAATCCGGGCGGTAACAAGTCTGCGGTTAATGTGTCGCCATCGGCTAAAATCACTACGCGCTCCATGGTGTTTTTTAACTCACGTATATTACCTTTCCAATGGTGCTGGTGCAGGTTTTGTACAAAGTCAGTTCCCATTTTCATGGTTGGCTTGCCATTCAGGGCAGCAAAGTGCCGCAAGTAATAATCTGCCAGCAAGTCAATATCCTGTTCGCGCTCATTAAGGGAAGGCAGTTGTATGGTAAATACAGATAAGCGGTAATACAGGTCTGACCGGAACTTGCCATTATCTGCATCTTGCTGTAAATCGCGGTTAGTTGCTGCGATAATTCGAACGTTAACTTTGGTAGGCTGGGTGTCGCCTACTTTAATAAAGGTCTTATTTTCGAGCACCCGCAGCAATTTGGCCTGCAGCTCCATGCTCATCTCGCCAATCTCGTCTAAAAATATGGTGCCGTGGTTGGCTTCTTCAAACAGGCCTTTTTTGTCTTTTAATGCCCCTGTAAAGGCGCCCGCTTTGTAGCCAAAAAGCTCGCTTTCTAACAATTCGGCTGTAAAGCTGCTGCAGTTAATGGCCACAAAGGGCATCTGGCGGCGATCGCTTTCGTAGTGTATGGCCGATGCAAAAACCTCTTTGCCGGTACCTGTTTCGCCAAGCAACAGCACGGTGGTATTGGTGGCGGCCACTTTACGGGCCAGGGCTATGGCATTGATGATTTGCGGCGATTTTCCAATAATGGCCGATAGCGTGGTTTTGCTTTGTGCTTTGTTGGTTTCTTTAAAGGCCTGGTACTGCTGCTGCGCTTTTTGCATAGCCTGGTGTACCAGCGGTATAATCCGTTCGTTATCGTCGCCTTTAGTAATGTAATTAAAGGCGCCGTTTTGTATAGCTTTAACACCATCGGGTATATTGCCATAGGCGGTTAGGTTAATTACTTCGGCAAAGGGCTTTTGTTCTTTGATGGTTTTAACCAGTTCAACGCCGTTTACATCCGGTAATTTAACGTCACTTAATACGACTAGTATATCTTCGTAATGGCCTAATTGTTTCAACCCCTCTTTGCCCGTAGCGGCTTGTAAAACATTAAAGCCTTCCAGCTCTATAATGCGGGCCATTAAGCCACTCAGCTTTTTCTCGTCGTCAATAATTAAAATGGTGGGGCGCATATGGGGGCTGTAGAATTATAGCTCTTAATTGCTTGCAATGAAAAGTGGTGCAATCTAAATATTTATCTCCGAATGATAAAAGTTTAAACGCCGAACCCAGTATTTATGTTCAGCACAATTAAAATTAGAACAAAATTAGTGTAGATGTAGGTTTGATGAGGTGCATTTTGAGTCAATTCACCCTTAAAACAAGTTTAAATAAAACGCTTATGGCTGTTTTGTAAATATTTGTAAATGAATATGATAATGAAAATATAGCTTAAATAAGTCTATATTCTGGTGTTACAATTAGGATAAACTGCGTGTCTGTTTTTTCTTTGCTTACCGATTAATAAAAAGGCAATCAATGAGCTGTTTAATGCAGCCAACTAATTGCCGGGTGGCTGCCAAGGCTGCACCAAACCTGTAACTAACCACTTTGTATACCAAATTATAAGCGTTTAAATGCATATGCAGAAAAACTATTATCTAACATTCATACTTCTTTTACTGGTGTCCACCGTAAAAGCACAAACCATTACTTCGCCCGATAAAAACCTGACGCTGAAGTTTGCTTTAGCTGCCAATGGCGTTCCTACCTATCAGCTTACTTACAAGCAAAAGCCTGTAATTAAAACCAGCAAGCTGGGAATTGAAACTAAAGATGTACCCTCTTTTTTAGATGGTTTTACGGTGACCAAAACTGAGCAGCAATCGTTCAATGAAAGCTGGAATCCGGTTTGGGGAGAGCAGAAAACTATCCGTAATAATTACAATGAGTTACTGGTAACGCTGGTGCAAAAAGCGGTGAAAGACCGTTACATTCGCATCCGTTTCCGGTTGTTCAATGATGGCCTGGGATTCCGTTATGAGTTTCCGTCACAGCCTAACCTGAATTACTTCATCATCAAAGAAGAGCATACGCAGTTTGCCCTGGCCGGCGACCATAAAGCATTTTGGCTGCCGGGAGATTTTGACACGCAGGAGTACGAAACTGTTACCTCTAAACTCTCGGAAGTAAGAGGCAAAATGAAAGCGGCCGTTACACCTAACGTTAGCCAAACAACTTTTTCGCCAACCGGCTTACAAACGCCGCTAATGATGAAAAGCCAGGATGGTTTGTACATCAATATCCATGAGGCTGCGCTGGTAGATTACTCGTGCATGTCGTTAAACCTGGATGATAAAAACTTTGTGCTCGAATCGTTTTTAACGCCTGATGCCATCGGCGATAAGGGTTACATGCAGGCACCAACTCAATCGCCTTGGCGTACCGTGATTGTAAGCGATAAAGCGGGGGATGTATTGCTGTCTAAACTGGTTTATAACCTGAACGAGCCTACCAAGTTTAAAGATGTATCGTGGATTAAGCCTGTTAAATACGTGGGTGTTTGGTGGGAAATGATTACCGGTAAAAGCACCTGGGCTTACACCGATTTAGAAAACGTACAGTTAGGCGTTACCGACTATTCTAAAACCAAGCCCAACGGCAAGCACGGTGCCAACACCGCCAACGTTAAAAAGTATATCGATTTTGCTGCCAAAAACGGCTTTGATGCCGTATTGGTTGAAGGCTGGAACGAGGGCTGGGAAGACTGGTTTGGCAAAACCAAAGACTACGTTTTTGATTTTGTTACGCCTTACCCCGATTTTGATGTAAAAGAACTGCATCGCTACGCAGCATCGAAAGGTGTTAAAATTATCATGCACCACGAAACTTCGGGCTCGGTACGTAATTATGAGCGCCACCTGGATACGGCTTATAAGTTTATGGTAGAGAATGGTTACAACGCCGTAAAAAGTGGTTATGTAGGGCAGATTATCCCGCGCGGCGAACACCATTACGGTCAGTGGCTGGTTAACCATTACCTATACGCCGTTACTAAAGCTGCCGATTATAAAATTATGGTGAATGCCCACGAGGCTATCCGCCCAACCGGTTTGGCACGCACTTACCCTAACCTGATTGGTAACGAGGCTGCCCGTGGTACAGAATATGAATCGTTTGGCGGTAATACTCCCGACCATACCACCATTTTACCATTTACCCGCTTAATTGGTGGACCGATGGATTATACGCCGGGCATTTTCCAAACGAAAATCAGCGCCTACAATCCCGAAAATAACTCGTTTGTGCATACTACGCTGGCCAAGCAACTGGCCTTGTACGTAACTATGTACAGCCCGCTGCAAATGGCGGCCGACCTGCCCGAAACTTACGAGAAGTTTGCTGACGCTTTCCAGTTTATTAAAGACGTAGCGGTAGATTGGGACGATAGCTATGCGCTGGAGGCAGAGCCTGGCGATTACATTACCCTGGCCCGCAAAGCCAAAGGTAAAAACGAGTGGTATATTGGCAGTGTAACTGATGAGAACGCCCGCGTGGCTACCGTAACCTTCGGCTACCTGCCTAAAGGCAAAACATTCGAAGCTACTATTTATGCCGATGGCAAGGATGCCAGCTACGATAAAAATCCGCAGAGCTACAGCATCCGCAAAATGAAAGTAAATTCTAAAACCGTACTGAAGCAACAGGTGGCCCCCGGTGGCGGCTTTGCCATCAGTGTAAAATAATTTTTGTTGTATATTAGGTTGAAGCCGTAGGACCGAAAGGTTCTGCGGTTTTTTTTGTTAGATGATTTCCGGATTGTGCTAAAAGACGGGATAATTGTATCAGCCTTACACAAATCAAACTAAGCGTGCCAGTGTTAAAAAGTAAGTAACTAAATAGTTAAAAATTATGTCATTACTTGCAAATAAGATAGCGTTAGTAACCGGAGCCGGTTCGGGCATTGGTAAAGCTGTTGCATTGAAGTATGCAGCCGAAGGCGCGAAAGTGGTGGTGAGCGATATTGCAGAAAAAGGTGGCCACGCAACTGTCGAAGAAATAAAAGCACAAGGTGGTGAGGCCATATTTATCAAGGCTGACACATCGACAGCAGAAAACAATGACTTGCTGGTAAAGCAAACTATAGAACAATATGGTGCGTTGCACATCAGCTGTAATAACGCAGGCATAGGCGGACCATTAGGCCAGGTGGGCGATTACCCGGTTGATGGTTGGGATAAGGTGATTGCCATTAATTTGTCGGGCGTGTTTTATGGTATGCGTTACCAAATTCCGGCCATGCTGCAATCGGGCGGAGGTGTGATTGTTAACATGGCCTCTATATTGGGGCAGGTAGGTACCAAAAACTCGGCGGCTTACGTAGCTGCGAAGCACGGCGTAGTTGGATTAACCAAAACTGCGGCTTTAGAGTACGCCCAGCAAAACATCCGTGTAAATGCGATTGGTCCGGGATATATTGAAACCCCTTTGGTTAAAGATGCGTTAGACGAAGCATCTTATAAAGCGCTTACCGGTTTACATCCTATTGGCCGTTTGGGCACACCCAATGAGGTGGCAGAGTTGGTGTTATGGTTGAGCTCAGATAAAGCTTCGTTTGTAACCGGCTCTTATTACAATGTGGATGGCGGTTACCTGGCGCAATAATCAACAATTACCGTAGCGCGTTTTCCTTTCATCAGAATATTTTTATCAGATTAAAAAAGCCGTACTCCTTTCGCAGAAGTACGGCTTTTGAGTTATACAGGGTTTCCTCTTTTACTTTTTTGCAGCGCTGAGTTTAATCCTTTTGCCTACGGTAGGGTGCACTTTTAAAATATTGCCTTGTTTATCAAAATTCAGGCTGTCTATGCAAAGCTGCCTCAATACGTAAGCCTCTTTTTGCGGATAAATGCGGTGATATAAGATATAATGCTGATTACCTATTTTAAAGGTGGTATGGTGCCCCGGGCCAACCACCGAACTATCTGCCGATGTGTTTAAAATTACCCGGTGCTCATCCTCTTTAAAAGGACCTAATGGCGTCGGGCCTACAGCGTAGCCTACCTGGTAAGTAGCATCAATGGCTTTACCTTCCGAAAACATCAGGTAATATTTACCCTGGCGTTTTAACAAATGGGCACCTTCAAAAAAGTGAGGGGTGGTTACATCTTCGGGCTTGCCATTAAAGGTGTACATATCTTTTTTGAGTTTAACCGCCATGCAGTGGCCGTTTTTCCAGTTGTAGCCCGAGCCCCAGTACAGGTAAGCCTGGCCGTTATCATCAATAAAGCAATCGGGGTCAATGTTATGTACCGACGGATATTCTGTTGATTTTACCAGTGGACTACCATCCGGTTTAATATTTTTCCAGGGGCCAAGCGGGGCGTTACTTACTCCGGCCCAAATCTCGCTGCCTACGGCTACATACATATAAAACTTACCATCCTTGCCTTTTACAACTGAAGGAGCCCAAACCATTGAACCCTGCGAGGTAGGGCTGGTACAGGCCGCTTTGGTTGGCCAGTTTAATTGATGACGTTTAAAAGTTTTAAAGTCTGTAGTTTCAAATACAGCTAATTCTTTACTGCCCCAGGGATCAATGGTGGCATAAATAAAATAGCGGTCGCCGCTTTTAACAATGGTTGGGTCGGCAAAGTAGCCATCCATAATCGGGTTTTTTACCGACAGCATTTTTTGAGCAAAGCCCGGCGTTAGCAGGCAAACAAATACGGCAAAGAAAAAATAGAAGGACCTGTTCATCATTTGATATTCAGCGTAATTAGTAAATGGTGTGTATTGGTTAATATTTTACAATGATAATTATTTATCTGATGCATCTGTTGTGAATACTTGATTTGCACCGGGCAAATTCAATATTAAAAAGCTGAACTTGTTTAAAGATGGGTGACGACGTGGGCAGCAGTAACACGGAGTTTTCAGTTGGCATTCAGATACCTGCATATTTCATTATTATCGAATTCTCTTATCATCATCAAGACTCCAAATGCAGTATTATATGCAGGGTTTGTATTTAGATGGATAAAACGCGTGGTTTTTAGAAGATAACTTTGTATAATAGTAGTCGCAAAACTACCAAGGCAAGCTATTGATGCCTTACTAAGCCAAATTGATGGTTTTGCATTTTTCCTGCCTTCGCCTAATCCGCTGACTTAAAACCGATGAAGAAATTTTTTATACTGATTTTACTGGTGCCGTTTGCCCTGCCTTTATATGCACAAAAAAGGTATAACATTACCGATTATGGAGCTGCTGCCAGTAAAGCAAATAACGCTTCGGCAATACAAAAAGCTATTGACGCGGCATCAGCAAACGGCGGTGGCAGAGTAACTGTCCCGGCGGGTAACTTTATAACCGGACCGTTAAAACTCAAAAGTAATGTGGAGCTGCATTTATCCGAGTACGCCGTTTTGATGGGTAGTGCCCACCGGTTGGATTTTACTGAAAACAGCATGGCCATAATTTCGGCACAGGGCCAACAACACGTAGCGGTAACCGGTAAGGGAACCATTAACGGGCAGGCGCATTTGTTAATGGCAGATGTTTTTAAGCAGTTACGGGACGGGAAAATACAGGATGAGCAATGGCTCATTAAGCGTCCCACCGAAAAAAATCGCCCGAATTTGATATTCTTCAAAAATTGTAAAGATGTAAAAGTAATAGGCATCAGCCTAAAAGATGCTGCCAGTTGGGTACAAAATTACAAAGAATGCGATGGCGTGATGATTGACAGTATGACCGTTAACAGCACGGCTTACTGGAATAACGACGGCATTGATATCGTTGACTCCAAAAATGTAAAGATTACCAACAGTTTTTTTAATGCTGCCGATGATGCCATCTGCCTTAAATCGGAGATTGCTGATGGGTATTGCGAAAATGTAAATGTAGAAAATTGTACTTTACGCTCAAGCGCTAATGGATTTAAATTAGGTACCGGCTCGGTAGGCGGCTTTAAAAATATTAAAGTTAAAAATATCACAGTTTACGACACCTACCGTTCGGCAATCGCATTGGAAGCCGTTGACGGTGGATTTTTAGAGAATATAGACATCCGTAATGTAAGGGCGAAAAATACGGGCAATGCATTTTTTATTCGCTTAGGGCACCGTAATGAAGATGGCCGCTATAGCAGCATTAAAGATGTAGTGATTGATGACGTTAAGGTGCAAATTCCGGCAGTAAAACCGGATATAGGTTATCCGCTCGAAGGGCCATTGCCTAAAGTGCCGCCGCACAATGTGATGCCGGCTTCGATAGCAGGTTTGCCTGGTCATTTAGTTCAAAATGTAAAACTCCAAAATATTGAGATTACTTATGCAGGCGGTGCAAGCAAAGAAAAAGCTTATGTAAGCATCGACTCACTTAATTCTGTACCCGAAAATGCGACAGGTTACCCGGAATTTAATATGTTTGGTGAATTACCCGCGTGGGGCCTGTATATCCGGCATGCTCAGGGCATTCAACTAAAACGTTTTATTATTAAATTTAGTCAACCTGACTTTCGTCCGGCAATGATTTTTGATGATGTGACGGGACTTGCTTTGAATGAGATGTCAATCCCCGCAGATAGTCCGCAGCCGGCCCTAGTGTACAAAGGGGTTAGTAAGTTAAGCACTGCAGGCCTGACTATACCTACAGGGACAAACGCCGTAAAAATTCAGAAATGATTAAAACAAATACACACTTAAAAATGACTTTTAAAAGCTGGTTGGCTGCCATTATCGCTTGTGTGTCAATTACTGATAACATTGCTGAAGCGCAAAATCTGGTAAATTATGTGCAGCCAATGGCAGGTACAGCTATTGCAACCACGCCATCGGCGGTAAAACATGGTTCTGAGTTGTCGGGGGCGCGTTTTGCCAACACCATACCCGCGGTAACCCTACCGTTTGCCATGACGCAGTGGACGCCGCAAACCCAAATTAGCGAAACTAAGTGTGTGCCGCCTTACTATTACCAGGACAAAGTTTTTTACGGCTTTCGCGGTTCGCACTGGATAAGCGGTTCCTGCATGCAGGATTACGGAAGTTTCAGCGTGATGCCTGTTACCGGCAAATTAAAAACTACTAACTACGGTGCAAGTTTTGAGCATAGCGATGAAGTATCGGCTCCGCACTTATATCGCATCAACCTGAAACAATACCAACTGCATGCGGCCATTACAGGCACCGAGCGTTGCGGCCTGATGCAATTTACAGCCGACAAAGCCGACAGCCTATACTTGCTAATCAAAGCCAACAGTGATTACCACGAGGGCTACATCAAATTTGACGCTAAGGCGGGCGAAATATCGGGCTACAACCCGGCCCACCGCATTTACCAGGGCTGGGGTAAGAGTGCAGACTTCAGCGGGTACTTTGTTATCAAATTTGAAAAAAGCCTGAACCGGGCAGGCACCTATGTGAACGATAAATTGTTTGCAGCCGCCAGCGTTAAAAATTACGCTGGCGCTGGTATTTACGCCGGCTTTAAACTCAATAAAGGTGAAAAGCTGACCATTCGTATTGGTACCTCGTTTACCAGTTTAGCGGGTGCACGCAAAAATCTGCAAGCAGAAATACCGGATTTTAATTTTGAGCGCGTTTCGGCGGCGGCCAAAGCTAAGTGGGAAAAAAC
>CAXYKR010000402.1:0-7093 GCA_964277815.1 uncultured Mucilaginibacter sp.
TCTTTCCCTACACGACGCTCTTCCGATCTGACCAGTGGGGCAACATTGTTACCGGCACCGAACTGATACGCCGTAAAGATGCCGGCGAAGCTTTTGCATTAACTACCCAACTCATTAAAAAAGCGGATGGTACTAAGTTTGGTAAAACCGAAAGCGGTGCGGTTTGGTTAGATACGGCCCGTACCTCGCCTTACCAGTTTTACCAGTTTTGGTTAAACGCCGGTGATGACGACGTGAAAAAGTTTATCCGCATTTTTACCTTGCTCGACCGCCAGACCATTGAAGATTTAGAAGCCACGCATAATGCAGCTCCGCATCAGCGCGCCCTGCAAAAAGCATTGGCAAAAGATATAACTATCCGCGTACACGGTGAGGCGGCTTATGAAAAAGCTTTACAATCTTCGGAGTTTTTGTTCGGTAACACCGGCATCGAGTTCTTAAACGAACTTACCGATGCTGAGGTATTAGCCATTTTTGAAGGCGTGCCTAACTTCACCGTTGCTAAACAGGATTTAGAGCAAGGCGCTGATGTGTTAGACCTGTTGGCGGTTAAAACGACAGTGTTCCCATCTAAAGGCGAGGCTAAAAAAATGATACAGGGTGGGGGCGTCGCCATCAACAAAAAGAAAATTGAGGCGGTTGACAGCCGTTATGACACCGAAACCTTAATTAACAACAAATTCTGGGTAGTGCAAAAAGGAAAGAAAAATTACTTTTTGATTGTGGTTGAGTAAACTGACGGTATAAATCACGTTTTAATATTTCAGGAGGTTGAATGCTTTGATTTAAAAGTATTCAGCCTCTTTTTTTTGCGGTTGTAGGCAGTCCTATCGTTGTTAGATAAAAATATACTTTGAGTTGCTATCTGTTAAATTTTGTTAAATAACTAATGTATTAGTTTTGTAACTAATTAATTAGTTATATTTGTTTTGTCCGGTTGGATAATCAATTAATCACTATTAAAATTTAACAATATGAAGCTTAGCCCTTACTTAACTGTCTTATTGCTCTTGATTGCCATCCTGGCAAAAGCTCAAAAGCCCGATATCGCCCAGGCCATTGTGCATTACAAGTTCACCCACGTGCGCGATACAAACAACCGCGACAAACCGCTGGTAGAAAACATGATGTTGCTGGTAGGCCGTAACTCGAGCGTATACAAAAGCTACGACCGCAAATTGAAGGAAGAACAAATGCGTAAAAGCATTGAGGAACAAATGAGCAGCGGGTCTAGAGATTTAAGAATCACCTCGAGTGTTGGCTCGCTTAGCCCTAATGTTGATTACTATCAATATCCAAACGAAAAAAAGCTTTACACCATTGAGCGGCTGATGGCCAACAGTTATATTATCCCCGAAAGTATGTCGGCTATCAATTGGAAGGTCAGTGCTGACACGGCAACCATCGGAGGGTTACCCTGCCAGAAAGCTACCACCCGTTTTAAAGGACGCAACTACACTGCATGGTTTTGCGATGAACTGCCTTACCGTGCCGGCCCATGGAAACTGAGCGGTTTACCAGGATTAATTGTAGAGGCTTCTGATGACAAAAAAGAGGTGATGTTCAAGTTTGACGGTATCGAAAAGATAGTTGGTGCCGGAAAAGACCAAGCCAGCCAAAATCAAAACGCATCGACTCGCGTGATGTTTGGAGGTATGGATGATGCCTCTAAAAACAGCAATGTTATCGCCTTACCAGCCAATGGTATCAAAACTAACCCAAAGGAGTTTGAAGAAGTAAGAGAAGTGATGCGTAAAGACCCACAGGCTTTCGCACAATCACAAAGGGCGGCAGTACAGGGCCGGATGGGGGCATCTGGTCAGTCAGCCAGTTTTAGTGTAGGTACAGGTGGTGGTGGCGCTAATGCTGTATCTTCGATAGGCAGCATCAGAGTCGAGTCGGCACCGGGACCGAAAGTGGTAACCAATAATCCAATCGAATTACCCGAAAATAAATGAGAACGGCAATTACCGTAATCGTTATCTGCACTTTCTTGTTTATCACCGATGGCTTGGCTCAAACCATTAAGGGCACAGTTACCGACAGCGCGGGTAAAGTTGTTCCCTATGCCAATGCAAAGTTGATGGGAGGCGGTAACCTTATTATCGGTTTTACAGCTACCGATAATAAGGGGGCATACAGCCTGCCTGTACCTGCAGATGCTGCGAAAGGTGATTTACGGGTAGAAATCAGTTCGGTGGGTTTTAAAAAGCAAAGCAAGGCGGTAAAGGATTTCTCGTCACCCTACAATTTTGTGTTGAGCCATTCGGTTAACCAACTGCAGGCAGTTAATGTAAAAAACACTGTACCCCGGCTTAAGGTTAGGGGAGATACTATTAGTTACAAAGTATCGGAGTTTACCAGTCCGCAGGATAGGGTAATTGGCGATGTAATTAAAAAACTGCCTGGTGTAGAGGTGGATGACAATGGCAAGATTAAATACAATGGTAAAAGTATCTCTAACCTGTACATCGGCGGCGATAACCTGCTGGATGATAAGTATAACATCGCTACAAAAACTATCCCGAACGGCGTGGTAGACCAAGTACAGGTGATGGAAAACCATCAGCCCATCAAAGCCTTGCAAAACAAAGTGGTGAGCGATGATGTGGCGCTTAACTTAACCATTAAGCCGGATGCCAAGATTCAGATGGTAGGGCAGGGCAATGTGGGCGGCGGTTTGCCCGGTAAGTACGACGGCACCATTAACGCCATGATGTTTAAAGACAAGTACAAGGCGGTTAACTATGTTAAAGGCAACAATACCGGTGTAGATATTCAGAATGATTTGGTATCACATAACCTGAGTAGTTACTTAAACAGGTTAGACAATAACAAGCCTCAAAATTTACTGTCATTAGGGGCGGCAGGCAACCCCAATTTGCCTACCAACCGGTATTTGTTTAACCAGTCGGGCTTGATTAACTTAAACAATCTGTTGAATGTAAAAAAGGATGTGCAGTTAAAAGCTAATCTATCGTACCTGCACGACAGGCAACTGCAGAACTATGTAAAAGTGCGCGAAACTTATTTGCCCGGCGATACTATCCGTTACACCGAGTTGCAGGACAATCGTAAGCGTCCCGATTTATTGCATGCCCAAGCCACGCTTAACATCAACAAAACAAATTATTACCTGAACAATACTTTGCTTACCGACTACGAACAATACCGTTCAACATCGGCATTAAATGCTAACGGTGTTGGTTCCAGCCAGGCATTAAAAAATAACCGCTTAGATTTTTCGAATGAGTTTAATTTAATGAAGACATACAATTCAGGCAATATACTGGAGGCTTATTCTTACATCAATCGTTTAAGCAATCCAGAAAGCCGGGTATTGCAGCCGGGTATCAACCAGGATGTGTTTAATCAAAACGTTCCTTATGCGCAGTTGCTGCAAACGGCTAACATCCCCACGTGGTTTACTAATAATTACCTATCGTTAAAACACGCGGACGACAAAATCACGCAATCCTACAAAGCTGGGGTCAGTTTACAGTCTCAAAACTTAAATTCGGCCTTAACCGTAATTCAAACCAACAGTAGCACCACCGCGGCCAACAACCAGTCGGTCAATAACCTGGATTGGCGTAAAACAAAAAGCTATGCTGAAGCTGCCTTTGATGTACCTGGCGAAAAGTTAAAGTTGGGTATACGGCTGCCATTGAGTTTACAGCACATTGCTTATTCAGACCGCACCTATAATTTGGACAAAGCATTAACGCGCCTGTATTTTGACCCAAGTGTATTTGTTAAATATGCTACCGCTGCCGAGCAATATGTAACCGTTGCCTATAATTTCAAGAACGATATCGGAGACATTACCCAGGCTTACCGTGGCGATATACTCACGAATTACCGCACCCTTAACGCTAATTATGCCGACCTGGCCGAGCGCAAAACGCAAAATGCTACTGTTGGATACAATTATCGTAAAGCTTTAAAACTGTTTTTTTGGGGAGTAACAGCCGGGTACAACCATATTGCCGTAAATAATATTACCTCGGCCGTGCTAACCGATAACTTTCAGCGCATGGTTGTGCTGCCTTATGCCAACAGCATCAGCACGTGGTCGGTAGCTGGCAGTACCAGTAAATATGTATACAATTTGCACACTACCTTTGGCGCAGGTTACTCGTGGTCTACCAACAAGTACAACCAGATTTTAAACAATGTACTGTTGCCCTACACCAATTATAGCAACGTGGTTAATGGCAGCGCCGAAACCAAAATAAGCAATCAGCTTAATTTAAGTTATCGTGTCACGGCTACACGTACCACCAGCCGTTCATCGGTTGAAGGCTCGGGTACCACGGGTATTACTCAGTTGCAACATCAAGGCTCTATCAATTATAACCCGCTCAACAACCTGTTCCTGAGGTTATCCGGCGACCACTATTACACTAACCAAAGCCTGCGTAACGATTTAAACTATTCTTTTGCCGATTTTTCGGCCCGTTACAAAATAAATAAGCGTAATACTGATTTAGAATTGACGATGCTCAATATCTTCAATACCAAAACGTACAGTGCGCCTTTTCTCACGGCCAATAATTTTACCAATAGCGTATACCAGTTACCTGGCCGCATGGTAACGCTCAAAGCGTCTTTTAATTTTTGAGGTCGATAGCAAAGAAAGAACTCAAAGAATAACATCAGTAGTAATGTTATTCTTTGAGTTCTATAGATACCTTTTTGCTCAGGTTATTGATGATGCGGTCCAAGGTATCAATTACCTGGTTGTAATCGTCTTCGGTAATGCCCTGCATCATAGTCACCAGCTGTTTTTCGTAGGTGCGGTTAACACTGTCGTACAGCCGCTTGCCGGCATCCGTAAACTGATAATTTTTGTTTTCGTTAGCCTTAATCCAGCCACGGGTAGCCAGGTTATCAATTATGCCGTTTAGCCTGTCTAAGCTTAAAAAGTATTTAACCTGCTCGTGATGCGCTTCAACATTGATGTAAGTTTTACTGGCTATCGTGCGTAAAACCATCCAATGGTAGCGGGTAATGCAATGCCTGTCAAAAGCGTCGTCAAAAAACGCAGTAATTAAGTGATCGGCTTCTTTTAAATACCACCCAATTGGTTTGGGCAGTCCATGTTCATCGGTAACAGGCGTCATAAACTGTATAATTACAGCTCACTTAACAATTCCAATTTCTTTTGGTTGTATTCTTCCTGCGAAATCAGTCCGTTATCAAACAGCAATTTTAGTTTTTTCAGTTTTTCGGTCAGCTCATCAGGCTTTTGTTCTACCACGGGTTCTGGCGCCGGGGCCGGTGCTGGTGGAGGTGTAGGCGCAACGGGCGGTGCAAAAGTTTGCTGAGACGGTGCCTGAGTCTCAAACGGATTAAACGGGTTATATGGCGTGTTCTGAACCTTGTGCAGTTCTTCGCGCTTGCGTTCGTTTTCGCGGCACTCCTGCGAAAACTGGTAAAGTTTGCGGCCTTGCACCTTTGGTAAATAGTCAACGCTCATTTCGGCGCCCTGTACGGTTTTAATGGTAAATACCGAGCCAATGATTTCTTCTTTCATATTGACGTCGGCAATGTCTTTCCAAACAAAATCAACAAATTTTAACGATAAACCCAGATTGGCCGGCGAAAAAAACAGTACCCGCCTGTTGGTAATTACTATACAATCGGGCAACAGGTTAACCAACGGCTTTTTCTGCGTGGCGATATACATCGTATCTTCGCCCGGTGGCAGCAGTTCTACCAGGCGGCTATAAACTTTCTCAACCGCTTTCGGGTCCTGCTGCTCATTTAAAAACTTTTCAATCATAGTACAACATCATTGTATTGTGGTAACCAAATGTAACAATAATCTGCCATCTGCAATAGCCCCGGTTACCATAACCGAAAGTGTATACAGAAGCATATACCGCCTGTTTAACCCTGAATATTTAATTATACAGCTGTATTAATTGCCGGATAATAAAAGTTGCAACGCTTAAATTATTTTCGTTCGGGTTAAAGTGTGTTTCGCACCTGTAATAGCTGCGTTTACGTAAAAAAAAAGATACGGATTGTTTAATAGTTAATATCGGCGCGTTTTGGCAATGTATTTGAAACAAAATGCGCGGAAAGTTGAGTGTAGGTTAAATCTGTCTGTATTTTTATCTTCCTTAACTGTTTAGTGATAATACAAACAAGTAAGATAATGTTTAAACGTATATTTAAAATTGAGTTCGTATACTTAAAAAATAAGTTTAAGGCAACTGTGTTTGAATCCGATTACCCCGGCGGATTTACCATGTTCAAAATTAAGTTGAGCGATACAAAATATTGGTTACTCAAAGCCGGTAACAGCTGGAAAGTATTGGGGGATGTCAATCTTAACTCATCGCTCAAAAATCTGATTGTCGCCGAGTTGGAAAAAATTCAATCCCTGCAAAGTACAGCGGCATAACTTTGCCGCTTTAGTTGGGTAGTGGCTCTATTAATACCGGTGTTTCCGTTACTTCAATCAATAATTTTCCATTCTTAAAATCAATTGCTCGGTCTGAAGTTGTTTCAGAATTATAGTCGAGTTTATGAACAACTGCTTTCTTAGCGCCGGGTAGCGAGAGGGTGAAGTCAGATATTGAGCCATTTTGAGTTGGCTGCACCAATACGTACATGGTTTTTTTACCATGCTGATATAAATCAACAAAAGGTGCTTGGCTGATGGTTTTGCGGTAACTATAAGCGCCCAGCAGATTTTTTGTTTGCACAATGAAATTAGCTGCCGGCCGGCGTTTCAAATCTTCTGTCACCAATCCTGACGACGCATATTGCACCGGATTAGTTAGGTTGTCATCAAACAACATATAAAAGAATAGCTTTTGAATGCCATTGCGTGCATATAATAATGCAGTTCTGATGGTCCAGTCGGCTTGTGTTTGCAAAATGTTTTTGGGGCCAATGGTAATTGCACGCTGAGGGCTTTGTTTATTAACATCGTAACCAGCTTCGGTAACCCATACCGGCAAGTGATACTGGTTGCCTAATAGAGCAAACTGCGCGGCTATTTCGGCCGCTTCCGATTGTTCAGGAGCAACGCCTTGTGTGGCCTGGTCGTTATGTTCTAAATGGTCATTGGCATACA
>CAXYKR010000403.1:0-3972 GCA_964277815.1 uncultured Mucilaginibacter sp.
GTACTTCCAGCGTAATCAATACCACCTCGCGTACATCGGTACGCGCCTGCGACAGGCTGACTACCGGGTAATTGGGTCTCGAAAACGTTTGGATGATACGACTCAGGATTCCGTCCTGGTCATGGCAGCTTAAGCTGAACAATTTGGTGGTTAACGCTTCTTTTTTCATAGCAAAAAAAAAGCCTCCCTACTTTCGTGGGAGGCTTGCTTTATATCAGTTTGTTTTTTAATTATAGCATCAGGGCCTCCCAGTTTGAACAAACGGCGATAATGACAACAATAATAATGTTGTTAATCATGATGCTATTTACCGCTGTGCTGTTCATTTGAAGTGGCTGCAAGTACGTAAAAAATTGCTGGTTCTGCAAGCGACTGCTTTAATATTTATGCCTGCCCCGCAATTATTAAATTTACGCTTATACTACATTTTTCGTCTGATGATTGTTAATCGTTCTTTTTCAGTGTTACATCCAGGTAAACCGAATGGCGGCCGTACGAGTCGTAAAAGGGTTTGTAAGGCACGCCATCTATGGTAAACTGCAATTGCTGCGGGTTACCTTTGATGGTTTTACCCAAATCCTGAGCATCAAGCGTTACCTTGCGCCAGTCTTTACGGGCTTCGGGCTCCTGCGCGGCTAACAAAACAGGGCCATAAAACAAGCTGGCAATATTCTGCTGGTCCATCACCGGGTCGAGGTGAAACTGGAAAGGCATTTTCAGGTCTACATGGTCGCCGGTTTTCCAGTTTCGGCTTAGTTTTAAGTAACTACCCGGCGTAGCCTGCACGGTTTGCGGCTGCCCGTTAATGGTTACGAAAAAGCCACGGGTGGCCCAGCCCGGTACGCGCACGTACATATCAAACTTACCATTACCTTTAACCGTTAGCCGGGTATGGTCTTCTTTAGGGAAGGCGGTAGTTTGCTCTACCACCAGGTTCCGTTCCGTCCAGCGCAGGGTTGACGGGATGTATAGGTTAACGTAGAGCGACTGGTTATTGCGGCTTTTAAAATAAATAGTGTTTTGCAGCTTGGTACTGCTTTCCAGTGCGGTGCCGTTGCAGCAGGTAAAGCCTGTCATGTCGCCATTGCTGAATTGTTTGGTTACACCCGGCCTTAACGACACGTGATAAGTGTTAGCCGGGCTATCCTCGGCTACCGAGGCTAAAATATGGTTATACAAGGCACGCTCATAATAATCCATCAGTTCGGCCTGCGGGTTGTACATAAATAAATCGCTGGTGAGCTTTAGCATGTTGTAAGTTCCGCAGGTTTCATTCTGCCCTCCGGCCGAAAATCCGTTTTGGTACAAGGTACCCGGCTGACTGATAAAGCACTCAGAATTGGCCGGATTACGTGCACCGGCAACACCGCCAATGCTATACATATAATCGCTTACGGCTTTGTGCCAAAAATTGTCGGCCACTTTATAGTATTCCGGGTTGTTGGATGCCCGGTAAGTTTCGATACTGCCAATAATTTGCGGAATGTGCTGATTGGCGTGCAAGCCCCTGAAGTTATCCAGGTTTTTAGCCAAACCGTTGGAGTGCTCTTTATCGCCAAAAAACACCCGGATGTTATCAAACAGTTGTGCGGTTTTCAGGTGTTCAGGGTTATTGGTTACCCGATATAAGCGGGCCATTACTTCGTTCATGCCGCCAAATTCACCGGCGATGTAGGTGTTCCACATCTTAATGAGCGTGTCTTGCGGCAGCTTGCTCAGGCGGGCATACACCCAGTCGCCCATGCCGGTAGCTAAGTTGAGCGCCTTTTTGTTACCGGTTACCTCGTACACATCCAGCAAGCCGGCTAAAATTTTATGCAGGGTGTAGTAAGGCGCCCAAATCCGGTCGTTCTGGCCACCGTATTTAGCGCCATGCTCCAGCATAATAAACTGGTCGGGCGGATAGGCGCTGATAAAGCCCTTGCCCCAGTTCCAGTAATCGGTACGCAAGCCCTTGTCGCTTAAATCAGAATCATAAACCGATTTGCCCGGCCCAACAGGTACTTTAGTAGGGTCGGCTACGTATGGGCCGCCTGCCTGTTTAGGTTTACCCGACATTTGCGATAAATCATACAGCGTATTCACCATATAATTCATCTTTTGAGCAAACTTTGCCTGTAAAGCCTTATCATATCCGGTACCGGCATACGCCTGTGCAATAGCGGATAAATAATGCCCGGTAGCATGGCCGCGCAGCTTGGTATCCTGGCTGTCCCATACGCCTAAAGGCTTGGCACCAGCCGGCTGCTTTTGTCCGAAAGTTTCGCGAAACATATACAGGAAAGAGTTAGGGTCGGTTTCGGCCAGTGTTTTAACAAACTTATCGCGGTTTTCGATAAACCGGGTATTATGCCCGGCGGCATCAGTACGCAACGCTACCTGGTTCAGCCTAAAGGTTTCAAGTTTAACGCCGGGCGTAGTACTTTTTCCAGCCTCGGTTATAATAACGGTAGCCTTGGGCTGCAATGCCGTGCCTGGCACGCGGCCCGTTACGGTATATTGGCCCGGCTGTGCTACGGCGCTGTTGCTGGTGGGATTAGGCCATACTACCCGCACTTTAGGCCCGTTAACACCGTTTTGGTAAGTACCGTGTACATACTCGGGCAGGCGTGGTAAGCTGCCCGCTTCGGTTTGTACGGTTACATCAGCCACCTTGGTGAGATAGGCGTTGTACAGTTGCGGGTCGGTTGACGGGAAACGCTCCAAATCATCTTCGGTTTTGGGCGAAGTATTGACCGCTACCTGGCTATTGCCCATAGCATGGTTGTAAATACCTTCCACCTGGCTGCTGCTGAGCGGGACACGGTAAATGCGAAAATCGTGCAGCAAAGCGTTGAGGTAACCACCATCAGCCGTTAAGGATTTGCCGATGTAAAGCTGTTTTTTGGCAGAAGGTTTACCAAAAACCGCAGCCAGTTCTTTAGGTGTACCTTTGGTTTGACCGGCTTGCTTACCGTTAATATAAGTAGTAATAGTGCCCGAAGCTATATCAGCCACAACAGTCAAATATGTCCATTGATTAAGGGCGACAGGTGGCGTTGTCATTGCCGATTTATTGCCGTTTTTTGCGGTGAGCATAGCGGCATCAAACCCCGGATTTGCCGGCGTACCCGCAGGCAGCGCAAAAAAGCGGCGACCGGCATCCTGACCGAAATCAAACCAATACTGCCCCGGCTGGCCCGAACGAAGGTTAATCCACCCGGAAATACTGACGGACTCCAAATCGGTTAAAGCCTCGACCGGCAGCGCAACAAAGGCGTTGGTACCGGTCAAAGAAAGCACCTTGCCGAAGCGGTCGTCGGCCACAAAGCCGGCATCGCCCTGCAATTTGCCGTGCAGGGTGTTGCGCGACCAGTCTTTCGCGTCGCCGTTAAAAACATAGCGCGCCACCATGTCGGTTTCGCCTATGCCGTCCAGTATCTGGTCGCCGTTTTGCGCCTGTGCGCTTTTGGCCAGGGGCAGCGTGATTATCACGCACAACAGTAACCGAAAAATAGCCTTATTTACTTTCATATTGTCGTTATCTGTAAAACCTATTTGGTTTGATTTTTATTATAAGCCGGGTTTGTTTTCTGCAACTGCTGCTGTATCTCAGCCTCACTCAGGGCATAATCATACATTTTGAGCGAAGCCAGGTAGCCGGTATAATTTTCGCCAGCGTCTGATGCCCCGATGATGAATTTGGCATTTTTTATGGCTGATGATAGCGTCATCATTTGCGAATTATCCACCACACCGTCTACATAAATTTTTTCTACCATACCGTCAAACGTTAATACCAGATGGTGCCATTGGTTTGCGGTGGGTAGATGTTTAAAGGGCATATCAAAATGGTAATCTAAATGCGCGGCGGCTCCAAAAGGGGCGCTGTTAAAAAACATAGCATTATAAGAGTTGGCCAGTCGCATCACCTCGCGGTTGCACCACGACATCAGGCACTCGCCTTCTTTACCAATCTCCGGGTTTTTAACC
>CAXYKR010000404.1:0-8202 GCA_964277815.1 uncultured Mucilaginibacter sp.
AACTGATGACAAAGGCGATTTCAAGTTTACCCGTGGCTTAGATTCTACCAAAACATTTATTAACCTGCCGCCCGAACCCGGCGTCGACCCGAAAAAAGCACTGGTATACGATTTGCCTTATTTTCAGCAGGAGCTTGAAACTATGAAAGCTCAACACGAGCCTATCAAGCTTAAGGTATCGGGTTTTGATAACAGTTATTGGCTCGTTTACTATAAAGACTCGCAGCTGCTTACCCAACTACGGGTGTTCCCTTACATACAGCTTACTATTATTGCCATATTTTTAATTGTGGCTTACTCGGCGTTCAGTTCGTCGCGTAAGTCGGAGCAAAACCAGGTTTGGGTTGGTTTGGCCAAAGAGACGGCGCACCAGTTGGGCACGCCTATATCATCGTTACTGGCCTGGATTGAGTTGCTGAAAGATAAGTTCGATGCCGACGACGACCCGCTCATTGCAGAGATGGCCAATGATGTAAAACGACTGGAAGTAGTTGCCGACCGATTTTCCAAAATAGGCTCAAAACCTGTATTAGAAGCACATTCGGTGTATGACGTAATTAAAGATTTTGTTGATTATTTTAAAGTTCGTGTTAGCGACAAAATCAGCTTTGAACTTAACGGTGATCGCTTTTTAAAAGCCGAATTGAACATCCCGCTTTTTGACTGGGTGATTGAGAATTTGCTAAAAAATGCGGTTAATGCTATTGAGGGCCCTGGCAGTATTAAAATTTTTATTTCGGCCAGCAAAGCACGCAACCAGGTTTATATTGATGTTACCGATACCGGCAAAGGTATACCGCGCTCTAAGTTTACGACGGTTTTTAGGCCTGGATATACTACTCGTAAGCGCGGCTGGGGTTTGGGCTTATCGTTAACCAAACGTATGGTAGAAAATTACCACAACGGGCATATTTTTGTTAAAGATTCTGAAATAGGCAAGGGTACCACTTTCAGGATTGTACTCAGAAATACACAAGATGATTACGAAACCACAACCTAACGAATACGCTCCCTTTTATGCCAATTATGTGGCCTTGGCCGATGGTATGGGAGCAGATATTTTGCAAACCCTTGCAGCGCTTGGCCAAAGTACATTCCAGACGTTTAGCAGCCTTAACCCCGACCGGCAGGATTATGCTTATGCATCAGGCAAATGGACGATTAAACAGCTATTGAACCACCTGATAGATGCGGAGCGCATTTTCGCGTACCGTCTGCTTCGTTTACTCCGTGGCGACCAAACACCATTGCCCGGATTTGATGAAAATACTTATGCGGATAACGCTGACTTGAGTAACCGTACCCTATCCAACTTGGCTATTGAATTTAAAGCCGTTCGTGAGACCAATCTTTTTCTCTATAAAACGGTAACTGATGAGCAATCACTGCTTACCGGCACAGCCAGCGGTTCGCAGGTGTCGGTTAGAGCCTTGCTATACATTATTCCCGGGCACGAATTGCATCACCTGAATATTTTAAAAGAACGCTACCTGTAAACGGCAAAAAGCCTCTTCTTACTCAGAAGCTGCTTTAAGCACAATTGGTTGATTACAAATTGAAATAATTAAACCAGGTCTTTTTCTTCAATGTAAGTTGCCGGCTTAGCTTTATCCAACACTTCTTTTTTCTCGATGAGGTAAGAAATAAATAAACCTAATCCACCAAATACAGCTACCAAACTTGCATATATGGCTTCATTGTCGTCCATCGACTCTTTGAACGCGGTTCTGTCTAATACCGAAGCTAAGAATAAGCCTAAACCAGCGCCAATCAGCAATAAGCCCCATTTTAGATTTTGAAAAGGTGCCGACTGCGGTTTATAGCGGCGGGGGTCCATACCGCGCTCAATCATGGCAAGTTTTTCGCGTTTTGATAAATAAACGATACCGAATATCATGGCAAAGAAGCCGAGTGGTACCAAAATTCCGATGAGTTCTTTAGAGACTTCCATTGTATTTGTGTGTTTAAAATGAGTAATATAATTTGTTTTGCTCACCAACTGCGGTGATTTGTAAGCTATGACCACATCGGTTTAAAGGAGGTTACACCAGTTATACAACTTTTTACAAAATATTTTTATCTATTTTTATTTCAAATTTCCTGTAACCTTAACCGGCGGCATGTGGTCATAGCCGTTATATAATGCAAAGCAAGTTTTCGGATATTGAATTAATTGAGCAAACCCTGCAGGGAAACCAGGCAGCTTATGCCGATTTGGTAAAACGCCATCAACGCTTTGTTTTTACTTTGGCCATGCGTTTTACCAAAACACGCGAAGACGCAGAAGAAGTTGCGCAGGATAGTTTTATTAAAGCATACCGTTCTCTGCAAAACTTTCAGGGGCAAAGCAAATTCAGCACCTGGCTGTACAGCATTGTATATACTACGGCCATGACTTTTTTGCGCAAGCGCAAATTGGATACATCATCCATCGATGACGAAAACAATCATTTGCAAATCGAAAATCAGTCGGGCGGCTTCAAAAATGACCTGGCCGAAAATAAATCGAGGTCATACTATGTTAACCAGGCTATTGAGCAGCTATTGCCCGATGACGCCATGATAATAACGTTATTTTACAAAGGCGAACAAAGCCTGGAAGAAATAGCCGTTACCCTGGGCATAGAGCCTAACAATGTTAAGGTTAAACTATTCAGGGCACGCCAGCGTTTAAAAGAAAGGCTGGAACGTAATTTAAAACACGAAGTGAGCGAATTGATATGAACAGTATTGAGGAAAAATTGTGGAATTATCTGGACGGTAGCTGTTCTGCAGAAGAACATGAGGCAATTAGTCATCTAATCGCTACCGACCCGACGTATCAGCAAAAGTACCGGGAGTTACTGGCCTTTAACCAGGAACTCGAAAATATGGAGCTGGATGCCCCACGTATGGCATTTACGTACAATGTGATGGAAGCCATCCGCACCGAAGAAGCAAGCAAACCGCTCAAAGCCAATATTGACCATCGTGTTATTAAAGCCATAGCTGCATTTTTTATGGTAACGATTGCCGTTTTACTGGTGATTGCGCTGGCTAACAGCCACACAAGCAGCGTGCACGAAACCGTACAAATACCGGTGAAAGTTCAAATTCCTACCCTGACAAACTATTTCTCGGGCCCGGTGATGAAAGGCTTTTTGTTTTTTGATGTAGTGTTAGCGCTGTTTTTATTAGACACTTACCTGCGCAAACGTCATATAACAGCCTCATAACATGACAGCAATGTACAATATGACACTGACAGCGAAAAATTGTCAGTTACGTAACCACTAACACATCTATTGAAATTTCTGTGAGTTAAAATACACTTTTTTTCTATAATCTAATAGCTCAACAGAATTTTGGTACGACAATTGTTACTATTTGTACGAATTGGTAAACTTACCAATTTAATTGTGATAAGGTTTAGGTTGAAAGTCCCCCGGTGCAAGACTGGGGGGCTTTTTATTTTATAGCCTATCTTGTAAATCATCCCAATAGTTTTTCTTCCTTTTCAAGTCTTTTACGCCAGCTTCTCGCAACAAACTATAACTTTGCTTCATAAAACTATATCAGGCAATATGAAAAAGCTATACACTTTATTAGTGGCTGCATTAGCCACGAGCCTTACTTTAACAACTCATGCTCAGGGGTTTAAGGTACCTCAGCCTAGTACTTCACAAACCATCACCCAAGAATTTGGCTTAGGAAAGATTACCGTAAGCTACTCGCGCCCTAACGTTAAAGGCCGCAAAATTTTTGGCGCATTAGAACCGTACGGCAAAGTTTGGCGCACCGGGGCAAACTCGGCTACCGTTATTACTTTTACCGATGATGTTACTTTAGAAGGCAACAAAGTGCCTGCTGGTGAATACGCACTGTTCACGATTCCCGACACTAAGGAGTGGACCGTTATCTTAAACAAGACCACCAAGCAATGGGGCGCTTATGAATATAAGCAAGCCGACGATTTTTTACGTTTTAAAGTAAAGCCCGGCAAAACTGCCCAACTTGTAGAAACATTTACCATACAGTTGGAGAATGTGATGCCCTCAACTGCCGACTTACATTTGATGTGGGAACGCACTGACTTGGACATTCACCTGACTACCGATGTAGACACCCGTGTAATGGCGGGTATTGAAACCGCCATGCAGGGCGAGAAAAAACCTTACTTTAATGCTGCCGTCTACTATTACGAAAACGGTAAAGATTTAAACAAGGCATTAGAGTGGATTAACGAAGCTGATAAAACTAACACTAAAGCACCTTACTTTAAACTTTGGAAAGCACGTATACTACTTAAAATGGGTAACAAGGCAGCAGCAGCAGCTACAGCACAAGAAGGCGTAACCTTGGCCAAAGAACAGAAAAACGAAGAGTATGTAAAACTGAACGAAGCGGTATTAGCCCAGGCTAAAGGCTAACCCACCAAATCGGTTACGTATAAAATCAAAAACGGGTCATGCAATAAATGCATGACCCGTTTTCGTAAATCTTATTGCCTTAAAGCTTAAGCGCTTTGACGGCCTTTAACCAGTACTTTTAAAAACACGGCAGCACTCAATAAACCTAATACCGCACCTACCGGGATATAAATAAAGCCGCGGTCAACAATGGCACCGATAAACAAACCTGCCAGCAAGCCAATAATGTAAAAATAAGAGTCGTGGTTTTCTTCTTTTGTATGATGTGCCATAGTTTCTTAAATATATTGTAAGCAAAAGTAGTTGATTAACCTTTGTTTACAAAACTTTGTTTATCATAAGTTTGGCAGGGTAACACCAACGGCAGCATCAAATAAATAAAGTTTGTGGTTTTATCTATACAATAACACATTACATTTGTAAAGCACCATTTGCTGTTTACAATCACTTATCGCATCAAATCACCTTTAAATTTAAGAATGAAAAATAACAGGCTTACCCAACTTGCCATAGTTTTGTTCATCACCATGGCTACACTATCTGTAAAAGCCCAAAAGCAGCCCAGAGTAAACGCTAAAAAAGCAGTTGAAGAAACCGTTGAAAAAATGCGCAAGCTCATGCTCGACCCGGATAGTGCAGCGCTATCAGCACTGGCATCGCCTAAATTGACTTTCGGGCACTCCTCCGGAAAAGTACAAAATAAGCAGGAGTTTCTGCACTCCTTTTTAAGCGGCGAAACCGATTTTACAAGCCTGGAATTTACCGACCAAACCATCATTGTATCGGGCAGTACGGCTATTGTGCGCCATACACTTACCGGCGGCACTAATGATAAAGGCAAAGCGCCGGGTACGGCTAAACTGCTGATTATGCTGGTATGGCAAAAAGTAAAAGGCGAATGGTTACTGCTGGCCCGCCAGGCAGTAAAATTCCCGACAACATAAATTAAAACACAACCAAATTATCATTATAACCAATGAGTAATTCATCTAACCTGTTTAATTTATCAGGCAAAACGGCACTGGTAACCGGTGGCAACAAAGGTATAGGCAAAGGCATGGCTTTAGGCCTGGCCGAAGCCGGTGCAGACATCATCGTGGTTTCGGGCTCTGTAGCGCTTGAGGGTAGCGATATCGAAAAAGAAGTAAAAGCCCTGGGCCGCAACTTTAAAGCTTACCAGGCTAACTTAGGTAGCCGCGAAGGATTGTATAGCTTCGTGAATCAGTTACTGGCCGAAAACCCGCAGATTGACATATTGGTTAACAACGCAGGTACCATTATGCGTAAGCCTGCTGCCGAACACCCCGATGAGTGGTGGGACAGTGTTTTATCATTAAACCTGGACGCGCCGTTTATTCTGGCACGCGAGTTAGGCAAACATATGATTGAGCGCGGCAGCGGCAGGGTAATTTTCACTTGTTCTTTACTAAGCTTCCAAGGCGGTATTAATGTACCGGGTTATGCAGCCAGCAAGGGCGCTTTAGCCAGCTTAGTCAAGGCTTTATCTAACGAGTGGGCAGGCAAAGGCGTTACGGTTAACGGCATAGCACCCGGTTACATTGCTACCGACAATACAGAAGCACTGCGTAACGACCCTGACCGCAGCAAAAGCATCTTAGACCGCATACCGGCCGGGCGCTGGGGCGAGCCTGAAGATTTTAAAGGCCCTGCTGTATTTTTAGCATCAGATGCAGGCAATTATGTAACCGGCCATTTACTAACTGTTGATGGCGGCTGGATGGGCCGGTAAGTTAATCTCACTAACTACTTTACAACATGGAAATAAGATTTGAACATAGCAAAAAAGAAGTAAGCCGCATGACGACCGAAGAGCTTCGCGAAGCTTTTTTGGTAGAAAACCTGATGCAGGCCGATAAATTAACTACCGTTTACTCGCATTACGACCGCACCATTGTAGGCGGTGTAAAACCGGTAAACAGCGAGGTTACTTTGGATAATCACCCGGAATTAAGAGCCGAATACTTTTTAGAACGCCGCGAGCTTGGTATTATTAACGTAGGCGGTAATGGCGTAGTAGTGGCCGACGGTCAGACTTATGAACTTGACAAATTAAGCTGTTTGTACTTAGGTAAGGGCACTAAAGACGTAAGCTTTAAAAGCACGGATATTGAAAACCCGGCAGTTTATTATTTGCTGAGCAACCCGGCACATGCCAACTACCCTAACCGCTTAATGACTAAAGAAGAAGCTTCTCCAGTTCAGTTGGGCGATTTAACGACTTCTAACAAGCGTACCATTTACAAATACATTCACTTGGATGGTATCCGCAGCTGTCAGTTAGTAATGGGCTTAACCGTGTTGGAAACCGGTAGTGTTTGGAATTCTGTTCCGCCGCATACCCATACCCGCCGCACCGAGGTTTATTTTTACTTTGACTTACCTGAGACTCAACGTTTGTTCCATTTTATGGGAGAGCCGCAAGCCACTAAAAATATCGTAATGCAAAACCATGACGCAGTAGTTTGCCCGCCATGGTCTGTACATTTTGGCTGCGGAACCAGCAATTACGCCTTTATTTGGGGCATGGCCGGCGAAAACCAAGTGTATACCGATATGGACCCATTGGCTGTAGTAGACGTAAAATAGTCTATAGAGCTATCAGCTAAAAAAACACATAATGATAACAAAAGAGCGGATTTCCTTATCGGAATCCGCTCTTTTGTTATCTAACTAAACCGGAGAATTAGTTTGTTCCGGCAGTAGTTTTAGGTACCTCTTTGCGTGGCAGCATATCCGGGCGCTGGGCTGTGTTGTATACAAACGATGCAACAATGGTAGCCGCTTGTTTCAAATCATCTTCCACTAAACGGTCATAAGTGTCTTGATTGCTATGGTGCGTACGGGTGTTATAATCCATACCATCCTGTATAAATTGGAAGCCCGGAATATTAACTGCATCAAACGATTGGTGGTCGGTACCTCCGGTGTTACTGATAGTAACTGTTGTTGCGCCTAAATCTTTAAACGGCTCTAACCAGCTTTTAAATATCGGCCCTACCCCAGCATTACCCTGCTGATAAACACCACGAATTTTACCGGTACCATTATCCAGATTATAGTAAGCTGATATTTTACCCTGCTCTGCTTTTAAGCTATCGCGTTTGCCAAAGTGCTGCGCCACATATCCTCTCGAACCAAACAAGCCCTGCTCCTCAGAACTCCATAAGGCTATACGGATAGTACGTTTTGGCTTAAACCCGATAGTTTTCAGGATACGCATAGCTTCCATCATTACGGCGCTACCTGCAGCATTATCAGTAGCACCTGTACCTGCATGCCATGAGTCGAAGTGACCGCCAATCATCACTACCTGGTCTTTCAGTTTTTTGTCAGTGCCCGGCAGTTCGGCAACTACGTTGTAACCTTTTAGGTCATCAGTAAAAAACTGCGTTTGCACATCGGCTTCCATTTGTACTTTCTGGCCGGCACGCAGCAAGCGTACAATGCGTAAATAATCTTCGCCACTGGTTTCTAACTCAGGTAAAGCAGCTTTAGCAGTGTCTGCATACGATGCACCATTGGTGGTAAACACCGTACCATCGGTACCACGGCCCTGGCTTAGTATTAAAGCCACATTTTCCTGCTGTAAAAACGAGCTGATGGCTCCGCGCATAGCGGCTGCCTTAGCACGGGCAGCCATAAAGGCGGCCATTTGCGGGTTACCGCCCTGACGTGGACCGCGACCACCGCCTGCAGGTTGCGGGGTTGCAGCAGCCATCTTGGCCAGTTCTTCGTCGGTATAGCGGGAAAGGTCGGGGTTTTTGCTGCGTAC
>CAXYKR010000405.1:0-22199 GCA_964277815.1 uncultured Mucilaginibacter sp.
CATCATCGGTATTGTTATTGTAATTGCTTTAATATGGTGGATTCTATCCATGTTCAGAGGCGGTGGTAGCAGCAATGTATAAATAAATTATTTTTCAATCCGACAATAAAAACAAGACCATGGAAAACACAGAGCAAACCGTAGAAACGTTAAACGATTTGATCAAAATACACAATGACCGCATTCAAGGGTATGAAAAAGCGATCAAAGACACACCAGAAGGTAATGAAGAGTTAAAACAGTTGTTTACCAATTTCATTGGCGATAGCCATAAATTTAAACTGGCTTTGGCTACCGAGGTACAAACCTATGGTAAAGACATTGAGAATACTACTTCAAACAGTGGCGGTATACATCGCACCTGGTTGAGCGTAAAAGCATTTTTTACCGGCAACAGCGAAAAGAGCATTTTAGAAGAGTGTGAGTTTGGCGAGGATGCTACACAAAAAGCCTATAAAACAGCTTTAGAAGAGGAGCACCTGCCGGCCTATATTAAAGATATGCTAACTGAGCAGAACGTAACCTTACGTGCCGCACACGATAAAGTGAAAGCATTGCGCGATGAAGAACGTCAGCATGCATAACGTTGGAAACGCATCTACACAAAAAAGCACACCCGCAACGGTGTGCTTTTTTGCGTAATCAAACGGGGTGTTATTCGTATATTGGCGCAAAAATAAGACAAAGCCTATTTCTGTTAATTGAACATCAAAAAACACATTAATGAAAAAAGTTATTTTAATAATGGCGCTTGCAGGCAGTGCATCTCTGTTAGGAGCTTGTAACGCCGGTAACTCCAGCAAAGACGCCGTTGATTCTGTTAAAAATCCTTATGATGTACCGTCTAACCACGATACCTCAAAAACCGAAACTTCAACTGGTGGTGCAACTTTACTGGACTATTCTGCTTCGGGTGGTACAACCATTCCTAAAGGTAAAGCCAGTGCACGTACCACCATGACCGCTCCGGCCGCTGCCGCTACTCCGGCACCAGCTGCCGCTGCCGATACAGCTAAAAAAGATACTACCAAAAAATAAAGACAAATAAAAAACCCCGCTCAATTTGAGCGGGGTTTTTTATTTGCTTAAAGCAGATATTACATTTTTTTAGTAGTATCCATTTTAGCAGCAGTGTCCATTTTAGCAGCGCTGTCAGCTTTAACAGTAGTATCCATTTTAGCAGCAGTGTCAACAGTCGCAGTTGAGTCAGCAGTTGAATCAGAAGTAGTTGAAGAACCAGAACCTTTACAAGCAACCATTGATGCAGAGATAGCTAAAGCTAAAAAGCCGAATTTGAAAGCGTTTTTCATTTTAATTTCTTTTAATAAGTGATTAATAGTTTCTCTTTAATACCGGTAACCGTAAAAGGTAACCCACTTATTTGAAAAAAAATTCAAAAAAAGTTTTTCACTGCTGCAAAAGCCTCATTATTACTGCTTTTTAGTTACCGTTTTTTTAACAACAGTTTTTTTAGTAATGGTGCGGCTTACGGTATCACCACTTGCAGGAGCAACTACAGTAGTGTCGCCAAGGCCCATGGTGTCAACGTGAGCGGCGGTATCTGTTTTGATGGTCGTATCAACAGTTGAATGTACTGAAACTGAAGAATCAACTTTGGTTGAATCGCCTTTGTTTTCTTTACCGTTACCGCCACAAGCTGTCAATGCGCTAGCTGCTATAGCCAACACCATGGTCATTTTTAATAGATGTTTCATAATTTGTAAGTGATCTGAAATTTATTTTCTAATTGTATCAGTTTTCGTAGTGTCTGTCGTTTGAGGCAGTGTGTCAACTGTAGAAGAGGTGCCGGTATCAGATGGGTTAGTAGCAACCGAATCCAATTTGCCTTTAGGTGTGCCGCTGTAACAAGCTGTAAAACCGCTTACTACCAGTGCCAGCATTAGTGTTTTAAATAAGTTTTTCATTTTTGCAGTGGTTAATTTTATGTTAATCCGCCGCGTTAAAAAAAGTAACCCTAACTTATTTGCTTTAAATTTTTTTTTATCATCAATGGGTTACAATTTAGCAAAAACAGTATTAAGTAGTGAGTAAAGCAGTAAACAGTTCAGCGCCAACAGATAGCGAAGTGGTATTCGGCATACTTAACGACTCGGATGTTATCCTGAAGCGTTTGTATGTGACTTATTTTCCGATGGTGCTGCAATTGGTCATCAATAATAATGGCACGGCCGACGATGCAAAGGATGTATACCAGGAGGCCATTATCGTTCTTTATAATAAGGTTAAAAGCGGCAAGTTTGAGCTGAGCAGTAAACTGAAAACTTTTTTGTATTCGGTTTGCCGCAAGTTATGGCTTAAGCGGCTTACGCAATTAAGCAGGTATGGCGGAGACATCAAAGATTTTGAAGAGTACCTGCCGGTTGAAGAAGATGGCGATTTGCACACCGAGCGAGATATTCAGTTCGAAAAAATGGGAGCCGCGCTGCAGTTACTGGGCGAGCCTTGTAAAACCATTATAGAGGATTTTTATATTCATAATCATTCGATGCAGGATATCTGCGAGCGTTTTGGTTATACCAATGCTGACAATGCTAAAACTCAGAAGTACAAATGCCTGCAAAGGCTGAAGAAATTATTTTTTCAGCAGAACTGAAAGGAAACAAGGATGAGCGACCACCAACTGATTGAATTAATTGAACGCTACCTGAGCGGCGAAATGAGCGCCGAAGAAAGAGAGCGTTTTGAGGCCATGCGCCGCGATAATGCTGCCATTGAAAGCCGCATTGAGGAGCATGCACATTTTACCGGCTTACTAAAGCAGTACGGTAAACGTGTGGAACTCGAAAAACGCCTGAATGAAATACACCAGGAGATAGACGTACATACGCTGGCCGATGAGCTAACCGTTCATCCAAACTGGTTAGTTAAGCTATGGCGTAACCACCACTCTAAAATTTCAGTCGCTGCTTCAATTGCTTTGTTTGCCGTAGTGGCTACTTTATATTTAACCGGTAGCTTCAATAAAAGCACAACAAGTTATATTGCCCTGCGCCGCGAAATGCAGAGCATCAAACGTACTGCCGAAAACGCGGAACGTAATAACAAGGCTATCCTGCATGATATCAAGTCGAGTAAACGTGTTATTGGTAGCGGCTCTTTTGCAGGTTCCGGTTTTGCCTTAACTACTAATGGTTACATAGTAACCAGCTTTCATGTGATTAGAAATGCAGATTCAGTTTATGTGCAAAATGCGGCGGGTGATGCATACCATACTAAAGTAGTTTATACTGAACCAGCTTATGACATTGCCGTACTTAAAATTGACGATGCATCGTTTTTAAAGTTTGCTAATTTACCGTACAGTTTCCGACGTTCAAAAAGCGATGTAGGCGAAGACCTTTATACAGCCGGTTTTCCAACTGATTCACTGGTTTTGGGCAGAGGATACTTGAGTTCTGCTAATGGATTAAATGGTGATACGGTAGCTTACCAGGTTTCGCTACCGGTTAATCCAGGTAATAGCGGCGGACCAGTACTGGATGCCAAGGGTAACATTATCGGTGTAGTTACCGGCAAGCAAGGGCAGGCCGAAGGTGCTGCTTATGCTATTAAATCCAAGTATCTTTTCAGGGTAGCAAAGGAAATTACCAAAGATTCGACAGAGAACAAAATCATACTAAACAACAAAAGCAGCTTGAATGGCTTAACGCAGGCGCAGCAGTTTAACAAAATACACGACTTTATTTTTATGGTAAAAGTGTATAATTGATTTCATTACAATTAGAATTTCTCAAAGGCTTTTTCGAAAGAAAAGGCCTTTGTTGTTTTGATACTTTGCGCAATAATAGTGTGAGAACATGTTTTAGCATTTTATGCAGTGGATGTTGAAACAGGTCATAGGAAACAATGTTACAAACAAGTGATATGCTTAAGTGCCTTAATTGTTACCTTTGCCCAACTATACTACTTTAAACATGGATGCTGAACAACAACTCTCAGTGCTGCTCCAGGATGACCGTTTAGCTGACGATCTTAAACATATAGCTCATAAAGTACTTAATCATGAGCGTATTACCTTCGATGAAGGAGTAACACTATACCAAAAAGGAGAATTAGGTTATTTAGGTGTTTTAGCCAATTACATACGCGAAAAGCGTCACGGTGATAAAACTTATTTTAACCGCAATTTTCATATTGAGCCCACCAACCTTTGTGTATACGATTGCAAGTTCTGTTCTTACTCGCGTTTAATTAAACAGCGCTCGGAAGGATGGGAGTACACGATGGACGAAATGCTCAACATCGTAAAAAAATATGATAACGAGCCGGTTACCGAAGTGCATATTGTAGGCGGCGTATTGCCGCAATACGACATGTCTTTTTACCAACAATTGTTTAGCGCCATCAAAGCCCATCGCCCTGATTTGCATGTTAAAGCTTTAACGCCGGTTGAGTATCACTACATCTTTAAAAAAGCAAAGGTAGATTATGCTACCGGTATGCGCCTGATGAAGGAAGCCGGACTGGAATCAATGCCAGGCGGCGGTGCCGAAATATTTCATCCGGAAATACGCGAACAGATTGCAAAAGATAAATGTACCGGCGAACAGTGGCTGCAAATACACGAAGAATGGCACAAGTTAGGCATGCGCTCAAACGCTACGATGCTGTACGGGCATATTGAGGAGTACCGCCACCGCGTAGACCACATGGAACAACTGCGCAAGTTGCAGGACCGTACAGGTGGTTTCCAAACCTTTATCCCGCTAAAATTCCGTAATAAAGACAACCAGATGTCTAACGTGGCCGAGTCATCTGTTATTGAGGATTTGCGCAATTACGCTATTGCCCGTATTTACTTGGATAACTTTGACCATATCAAAGCCTACTGGGCAATGATTAGCCGCACTACGGCGCAGCTTTCGCTAAACTTTGGCGTAGACGATATTGACGGCACACTTGACGATACAACCAAGATTTATTCGATGGCCGGCGCCGAAGAGCAACATCCGGGAATGAGTACTAAACAGTTAGTAGAACTCATTAAACAGGTTGGCCGTCATCCCATAGAGCGCGACACACTGTATAATGTGGTTACCGATTACATGGACTATCAGTTTCCGGAAGAAGCTAAACCTCAATTTTACAAGCTGCCGGTTATCAACTAAACAATGACAGAAAAAACACTATACATCGTACGCCACGGGCAAACTGATTTAAATAAACAGGGCATTGTGCAGGGCCGCGGAATGAACACCGAGTTAAACAGCGAAGGCCGCCTTCAGGCCGAAATGTTTTACAGTGCTTACAAACACATCCCTTTTGATAAGACTTACATATCAGAACTCAGGCGTACGCAGCAAAGTGTTCAGCAGTTTATTGATGCCGGTGTACCTTATGAAAAGCTTGCCGGGCTGGATGAGTTGGCCTGGGGCAAGTACGAAGGTCAGCCCAGTACTCCCGAAACTAAATCAGCGTTCCTTAAAATTATGCGGGAGTGGACGTCAGGTAATTTGGATGCGAAGTTTGAGGGCGGCGAGAGTCCCAATGAGGTGAAGCAACGCCAGGAGCAAGCACTCCAAGTCATCATGAGCCATCCCGAAGAAAAAAACGTACTTATCTGTATGCACGGCCGCGCCATGCGGTTATTCTTGTGTTTGCTTACCGGAAAGGCGTTAACGCACATGGAAGAGTTTCCGCATCAAAACCTGGTTTTATACAAAGTTACTTTTGATGGCGATCGGTTTACCATAACCGAATTTAATAACGCCATCCATCTTAAAATTCATTAAGCTAATTCTTTGAAAAAAATACGTATTTCGGCTGTTAGTTATACTAACACCAAACCTTTTCTATATGGCCTGCAGCATACTGATATTATTAATCAGATTGACTTAAGTCTGGACATTCCTGCAGATTGCGCCCAAAAACTCATTGATGACCAGGTAGATATCGGCTTAATCCCGGTAGCTGCTACTTTGAACTTACCCGAATGGCACCTGGTTTCTGATTATTGTATCGGCGCGGTAGGAGCAGTGAACTCTGTTTTCGTCTTTAGTAACTGCCCGATTGATGAGGTTGAAGTGTTGCAATTAGACCCCGAGTCTCGCTCCTCTAATAACCTGGCACGTGTGCTTTTGAAAAATTACTGGAAATTGAATCCGGCTTTAGTCACTAACGCTGATGATTACGGAAAATCTCAGGATACCAATACCGCTTTTGTGCAGATAGGTGACCGTACCTTTGGCAAGGCCGACAGCTATCGTTACGTGTATGATCTGGCCGAAGAATGGACTAAATTCACCGGCTTACCTTTCACTTTTGCAGCCTGGATAGCCAACAAGCCCATACCTCAGTCCTTTATCGAAACCTTAAATCTTTCCTTACAATATGGACTCGACCATCGTGATGAGTTATTTAAAGAGATGCCTATGCGCAATGACTTTGATATCAAAGATTATCTGATGCATAAAATTGATTACCTGCTTTCTGATAAAAAGAAGGAAGCACTGTATCTTTTCCTGGATTACATTAAAAAGCTTAATTAATTATCGATTATTTATCAATTTGATGCTTTTGGTGTCAATTAAATTGATTAACACTTTCTATGTTAACAATATGTTATTTAAAAGGCATTATAATCGATTAAATTTTAAAAAGATAAAATACAGGTGAGTATTTTGTGAAATTATTATAAAAATTCAAAAATGTTTATCATTTTGATACTTCTTACGTAAATTTGTTGCGGATTTAAAATTGAAGACAACGAATTTAAAATAATATGAAAAAGATAACATTACTGAGTGCCTTATTTGCCATCTTGAGTTTAAGCACATTTGCTGCTGACGGTGGTAAAAAAAATGATGATGTAAACAAAGTCCCTTATTTTGTTTTACGTCAGTTTGAGTCTGAGTTTGTTGACGCTAAAGACATGACCTGGACTGTTAACGAAAACTTTGACAAGGTTGAATTTACAGTTGATAACGTTAAAATGTCAGCCTACTACGATACTAATGGTAAATACATCGGCCACACCGAAACAGTAACCTACAACGTATTACCAACTCACGCAAAAAAACAAATTGCCCGCGAATACGAAGGTTTCCACGTAAAAGAGTTGATTCGTTTTCAGTATGCAGAAACGCCAACGTCAGCGTTAACCCGCTTAGCTGCATCTAACGTTAACGACGATGAGGTTTACTTGTTAACTATCTATAAAGCCGATAAAGAGGCTACCTTACGCATCAGCCCTACATCTGCTGTTGAAGTACTTTCAAAGAACTAATAAATACTGATTAGTTTGGTTTTTAGGCCGCACCTTTGGGTGCGGCTTTTTTGTTTGTAGCAAGCTCTACAACTTATTTGTTAAAACAACATTCGCTTTTTCGGTCTTATAAATATCACAACCAACGCGTTTATATATGCCGAAAACAATTATAGTATCAAACAGACTACCCGTTAAGATAAAAGAGATTGACAACGAATACCACCTGGTTCCGAGCGAAGGCGGTTTGGCTACCGGCTTAGGAACCGTATATAAGCAAAACGGAAATGTTTGGATAGGATGGCCCGGACAGGTTATTGAACCCGAAAAAACAGAACAGGTAACTGAGCAGTTAAAAGAACTTAGCTTATTGCCCGTTTACCTGACTCAAGAAGATATCAGCGAGTTTTACGAAGGTTTTTCTAACGACGTACTTTGGCCTGTGTTTCATTACTATGCGTCTACATATACTACGTATAACCCCTCGCACTGGGAATATTATAAAAGCGTAAACGAAAAGTTTAAGGAAGTCATTTTAGAAAATCTGGAGGATGGCGATACCGTCTGGATACACGATTACCAGTTATTGCTATTACCCGCACTCATCCGGCAGGCACGCGCCGACGTATCTATAGGATTTTTCCTGCACATACCATTCCCGTCGCACGAAATGTTCCGGCTTATTCCATGGCGAAACGAGTTATTAGAAGGCATGTTGGGGGCGGATTTGATAGGCTTTCATACCTTCGATGATGTACGGCATTTTCTGAGTTCCGTGTCGCGATTGTTACCGGTACACATATCCTCAAATGTCATTCTTAATGGCGAGCGTACTGTTGTGGTAGAGTCGTTCCCGATGGGGATTGATAATAAAAAATATGCGGGGCTACCTGACACCGAAGAGGTAAGAGAGCAGGTGCAGCAAATCCGTGATATATTTAAAAATAACAAAATCATTCTGTCTGTCGACAGGCTGGATTACAGTAAAGGTATACTGCAGCGTTTGCAGGCGTTCGAATTGCTACTAAATGAACATCCCGAATATATAGGTAAAGTAACGCTTTACATGGTGGTTGTCCCATCGCGCGATACGGTAGCCTCTTATGCCTACCTCCGTGACCAGATTGATAAAAAGGTAGGTAACATCAACTCACGTTACCGCACCATCGACTGGACGCCTATAACTTATTACTATCGCTCGTTGCCTATCGAAATGCTTTCTGCCTTATACAGTAGTGCTGATGTTTGCCTGGTAAACCCCATGCGCGACGGCATGAACCTGGTAAGCAAGGAGTATGTAGCCAGCCGAATTAACAACGACGGTGTACTTATATTAAGCGAGATGGCAGGTGCATCTAAAGAACTCATTGATGCACTAATAGTTAACCCTAATAATGTAACGCAGGTTAAAGATGCCATTATTGAAGCCTTGGATATGCCACTTGCCGAGCAGCAAAGGCGTATGAGCCAGATGTGGCAACTGGTTGCCAAGTTTAACGTAAAACATTGGGTGCAGTTATTCATGGAGCGTTTGCACGAAGTGAAACTGATGCAACGGTCTATGCAAACACGGCATGTACATTCGGCTACGGCAAAATCTATCATCAACCGTTACCGGGGTACCAGCAAGCGGATAATCTTTTTAGATTACGACGGCACGCTGGTAGGCTTCAAAGCCAATGTAAACCAGGCGTCGCCGGATGCAGAATTGTATCGCCTTTTAACGCAGCTCTCGGCCGACCCGCATAATCAGGTTGTCATCATCAGCGGTAGAAAGCATGATAATTTAGGCGACTGGTTCGGCGACATGAATATCTATCTGGTAGCAGAGCATGGCGCCTGGTTTAAGCAGCAGGGTATGGAGTGGCATAAAATTAACGGCTTGTCAACCACTTGGAAAAAAGATTTGTACAGCATTTTCGAAAAGTATGTTGACCGCACACCAGGTTCATTTATCGAAGAAAAAACATATTCACTCGCATGGCACTACCGCAAAGCGGAGTCTGGCTTAGGCGAGCTGCGCGCTAATGAACTGATGAATACTTTGAAATTTTTGGCTACAGATAAAGGGCTGCAACTGTTACCCGGCGACAAAGTGGTCGAAGTAAAAAACATGGAAATTAATAAAGGTAAAGCTGCCTTAAGCTTGGTTGAACAAAGCGACTATGATTTCATTATGGCTTTGGGGGATGATTTTACCGACGAGGATTTATTTAAAGCCTTGCCCGATAGCGCTATCACCATAAAAGTGGGTACCGGCGCGTCACTGGCTAAATTCTATGTTCGTAACCCGACTGAGGTGCGTGGGTTGCTGGCGTCTTTGGCAGAAGGTGTGCCTGCTTGATAAATCAAAAGACAAGTGTTGAATTTTAATCTTCGGCGACAATATTTTGTAATGTGATAGTAAACGGGTGGCTTGTTTGGTAAAACAGCTTAGTACCTCATAATAATTTTGTTATTAAAATAAATTATTTAATTTGGTATAAACTTTCCGAATTGACGTTTAACCTCCTCAGTTTGGCCAGGATTATCAATCGCTTATAAACTATATTATTAAAATTATGAAAACCGGGAAAGTTAAATGGTTTAACACTCAAAAAGGGTTTGGTTTTATCATCACCGAAGAAGGAAAAGACCTTTTTGTACACTTTAAAGATGTTGAAGGCGGCGTAAATGCTATTAAAGATAACGATACTGTACAGTACGAAGTTGAAGAAGGCCGTAAAGGTTTACAGGCAGTAAGAGTGAAAAAAGTATAATAGTGATAAAACAATAACCGAAAACCTCTGCTTGGCAGGGGTTTTTTTGTGGCCAAAATTTTATATTGCAGGCTGATTAATTTTATCCATTCAATTTGCATCATGTCTGACACATTAGTAGTCAAAAACAACAAAAGCATTATTTTCCTGGTTTTGGTAGCTTCACTTGGCTACTTTGTTGATATATATGACCTGCTGATATTCTCCATAGTCAGAATAAAAAGTTTGCACGACGTTGGCGTAAGCGATGCCGACATGCGTACCAAAGGCGAGTTTATCTTGAATATGCAAATGTTTGGTTTACTGGTGGGTGGAATTATCTGGGGTGTGATAGGTGATAAGTTTGGGCGTATTAAAGTTTTGTTTGGCTCCATTCTATTGTATTCGCTGGCAAACTTCGCCAACGGATTTGCGACTGATTATAACACCTACGCAATCGTACGTTTAATTGCTGGTATTGGCCTGGCTGGCGAACTTGGCGCGGGCATTACGCTGGTAAGCGAAACCATGAGTAAAGAAAACCGCGGATACGGCACCATGCTGGTAGCCGTTGTTGGTTTATTGGGGGCGGCGGCCGCGGCTACGGTTGCCCAGTATGGATGGCAGCGTGCTTACTTTATTGGCGGAGGGTTAGGGCTACTGCTACTGCTGTTGCGTGTGGGAACCTTCGAATCAGGTATGTTTAAGCAGGTCGAAGAAAGCTCAGTTTCGAAAGGGAATTTTTTAATGCTGTTTACCAGCAAACAACGTTTCTTGAAATATTTATATTGCATTTTAATTGGTACGCCGCTTTGGTTTGTGGTGGGTATATTGATAACCCAGGCACCCGAAATTGGTAAGCAGTTAGGGGCGCCGGAAGTATTAAGTGCTGGCACCGGTGTGATGTATACTTACATCGGCCTGTCGGTAGGTGATATGTTTGCCGGTTTACTGGCGCAGGTTACCAAATCCAGGCGGTTAACTATGCTACTTTTTCAATTGCTGTCAGTAGTAAGCGTAGTGGTTTATCTAAATTCTTATGGTATTACGCCGCAGCGCTTTGTGATTATAAGCTTGTTTATTGGCTTTTGTATCGGCTATTGGGCAACATTCGTAACCATCGCATCAGAGCAATTTGGTACCAACATTAGGGCAACTGTTACCACTACTGTTCCTAATTTTGTGCGTGGTTCGCTAATTCCTATTCATCTGGCTTTCGAGTTTTTTATTAAATTTTTCAACGCCCGCGGTAATCAAAACAGTATCATCACCAGTGCTTATGTGATGATGGCGATTGTAACCGTCATTGCTCTTTTTGCGCTTAGTCAGCTTAAAGAAACCTTCGGCAAAGACCTCAACTACATGGAAGATGACAGAGATGTTACACCTGCATCAGCAACATCCGGGGTGAAGATGACAAGTTAACTTTCATTTTTTGCATTTTTGCGCCATGATGAGTAAAGAACAGATAGCGGAAGAGTATAAACAAATACAAGACGACATTTGCTTAGCACTTGAGCAGCTGGACGGCCAGTCAGCCTTTGTTGAAGAAACGTGGGAGCGCGATGGCGGCGGTGGCGGTCGCACGCGGGTTATCCAGAACGGTAATATCTTAGAGAAAGGTGGCGTCAATTTTTCGGCCGTTCATGGCAAGCTGCCTGACTCTGTAAAACGCGGGTTAAAAGTTGAGCAGGACGACTTTTTTGCGACTGGTGTTTCCATTGTAATGCATCCCAATCATCCCATGGTGCCCATCATCCATATGAATATCCGGTATTTCGAGATGCCCTCAGCCCTTGATGGCGGCCAACCGCTGCGTTGGTTTGGAGGAGGTATCGACTTAACACCTCATTATGTAATTGAAGACGATGCTCGTTTTTTTCATCATCAGTTGAAAGCTGTTTGCGACCAGTTTCACCCGGATTTCCATCGTCGATTTAAAACCTGGGCTGATGATTATTTCTTTATCAAACACCGTAACGAAACCCGGGGCGTAGGCGGTATTTTTTATGACCGTTTAACCGCCAGCGATGACATCAGCTGGGGAAATATTTTTGAGTTTTCTAAAGCGGTGGGCCGCACCTTTGCACCGGTTTACACCGAGCTGGTTAACCGTAACCGACATAAGACTTTTAATGAGCAGCAACAGCAATGGCAATACCAGCGCCGCAGTCGCTATGCAGAATTTAATCTGGTTTACGATGCAGGTACTAAATTTGGACTGGAAACTAATGGCCGCATTGAATCAATTTTAATGAGTTTGCCGCCAACAGCCCAATGGCTTTACAACTACCAGCCCGAACCCGGCAGCGAGGAGCAAAAAACACAGAAACTATTAAGAAAAGGAATTAACTGGACTTCATAATTCCTTTAACAACAATAACATAAGACTTACTTCATGAATAAAATATTTGTGCCCGCGCTTTGCAGTGTGTTAGCTGTTTTTGCTTTTGTTAACCCATCGCCTCAGCTAAAAGGTAAATGGCGCTTTGCGGGCGGTGTATACAATGGCAAAGCCGAGGGCAGTACAGAAGATTATCAGTTGCAGCGGGTATATACTGACAAAGGTTTCACTGCTTATATTTTGGCATCCGGCAGTAAACCCGAAAAATATCAGGCAGGTAAATATGCGCTTTTAGGCAGTAGGTATACTGAAACAGAAACTTACAGCATGCAACCATCTAAATTAACCAATAAAGCCGTTCAGTACCAAATCAGCAAGCGTAAGGATACCTTGGTTTTGATGGGCAAATTACCGACCGGAATGCAGGTAGAAGAGTATTGGGTACGTGTAAAGTAGCCTAAAAAATTCACTTATTTTTATTGTTTGCGAAGCGTCATATAACAAACACCGTAGCCTGAATGTTGGTAAATAGTCCGACATTTTAAGGTAAATTTTGTATCTTCGCAAGTCAGTTTTTGCACATCAACCTAAAAACATTGAGCAAATTTTTCTTACATAAAATTTCAAATGGCTGAAGATAATTCACAGAACGAAGACAGAATCATTCCTATAAACATTGATGAAGAAATGCGGTCAGCCTACATTGATTATTCAATGTCGGTTATTGTTGGCCGGGCTTTACCCGATGTACGCGACGGTTTAAAACCGGTACACAGACGCGTACTTTTTGGTATGCTCGACTTAGGTTTGGCCAGCGGCAAGCCGTTCAAAAAATCAGCCCGTATTGTGGGTGAGGTGTTAGGTAAATATCACCCGCATGGCGACTCATCTGTTTACGATACCATGGTACGTATGGCCCAGGATTGGAGCTTGCGCTACCCATTGGTAGATGGTCAGGGTAATTATGGTTCTATTGACGGCGACAGCCCTGCAGCGATGCGTTATACCGAGGCCCGCCTGCAAAAAATAGCCGAAGAAATGATGGCTGATATCAATAAAGATACCATTGATTATCAGTTAAACTTTGACGATTCGCTTGAAGAGCCGAGCGTACTGCCGGCTAAAATACCAAACTTGTTAGTTAATGGTGCCTCGGGTATTGCCGTGGGTATGGCCACTAATATGGCGCCGCACAATTTAACCGAGGTGATTGATGCCACTACGGCGTTAATTGATAACCGCGATATTGAAGTGCCTGAATTAATGAACTACATTAAAGGTCCGGATTTCCCGACCGGTGGTATCATTTACGGTTACGAAGGTGCCAAAGATGCTTTTGAAACCGGCCGTGGCCGTATCATTTTACGTGCCCGCGCCGAAATTGAAACGTTTAATCACGACCGCGAGCGTATCATCGTGACCGAAATACCTTACCAGGTAAACAAAGCGCACATGATTGAGCGCACTGCCGAACTGGTAAACGAAAAGAAAATTGAAGGTATATCTACCATTCGTGATGAGTCTAACCGCGAAGGTATCCGCGTAGTATACGAGGTTAAGCGCGATGCTAACGCAGCTATCGTTCTCAATAACTTATACAAATACACTTCGCTGCAAACTTCTTTTAGTGTAAACAACATTGCGCTGGTAAAAGGCCGCCCAATGCTGTTGAACCTGAAAGACCTCATCCACCATTTTGTGGAGCACAGGCAAGAAGTGGTAGTACGCCGTACCCGTTACGAGCTGGCCGAGGCCGAAAAGCGTGCGCATATATTGGAAGGTTTGCTGATTGCACTGGACCATCTGGATGAGGTAATCCGTTTAATCCGTGCATCGGCTACGCCCGAGGAGGCCCGTGATGGCTTAATGACCCAGTTTGGTTTGAGTGAAATTCAGGCCCGCGCTATTTTGGATATGACGCTACGCCGTTTAACCGGTCTGGAGCGCGACAAAATTAAAGAAGAATATGCCGAGCTGATGAAGACTATCGAGTATCTGAAATCCGTACTGGCCGACCCGGCTCTGCAGATGCAGATTATCAAAGACGAACTGCTCGAGATTAAAGAAAAATACGGCGACGAGCGTAAAACCGAAATGGTTCACTCGAGTGCCGAGATGATGACTGAAGACTTCATTGAAGATGAGGAAGTGGTAATTACTATCTCGCACGAGGGTTACATCAAACGTACGCCATTAACCGAATATCGCAGACAGGGCAGAGGTGGTAAAGGCGCGTTGGGCAGCAATAGCCGCGACGAGGACTTTATTGAGCACTTGTTAGTGGCGTCTAACCACAACTACATGCTGTTCTTTACCGAGGCTGGCCGTTGTTTCTGGCTGCGGGTGTTTGAAATACCTGAAGGTACGCGTACTTCAAAAGGCCGCGCCATCCAAAATATCATCAACATTCCAAAAGAGGAGAAGATTAAGGCATACATCAAGGTGAAGAATTTAAAAGACCAAGAGTACCTGGAAAACAACTTCATCATCATGTGTACCAGCAAAGGTACTATCAAAAAAACTTCGCTCGAGGCTTACTCTCGTCCGCGTGCTAATGGTATCAATGCTATCAACATCAACAATGGCGACATGTTGCTGGAGGCCACCTTAACAACGGGTACCAGCGAAATTGTAATGGCATTGAAATCAGGTCGTGCCATCCGCTTTAACGAAGCTACAGTTAGACCAATGGGTCGTACGGCTACCGGTGTTCGTGGTATCACATTAGAAGATGACAACGATGCCGTAGTTGGTATGATTGCCATTAATGATGCTGAAACCACCGTTTTGGTAGTATCTGAAAAAGGATATGGCAAACGTACCGACATCGAAGATTACCGCGTAACCAACCGTGGCGGTAAAGGTGTAAAAACCATCAACGTAACTGAAAAAACCGGCAAACTTGTTGCCATAAAAGACGTTACTGATACGGACGATTTGATGATTATTAATCGTTCGGGTATCATTATTCGTATTGCAATGAATCAATTGCGGGTAATGGGACGGGCAACGCAAGGAGTGAGGCTGATATCATTTAAAGGAAATGATGAAATTGCTTCGGTAGCCAAGATTGAGCATAGCGAGGAAGAAGAACTGGAACAAGCGATTGAAAGCAGTTTAAGCACCAACGCAAGCGACGTAGGCGAAGAAGACACCGACAGCCCGGCCAGTGATGCACCGGACGATGCCGAAAATGAATAAAAATGAAGCTATTAAGCCGTAAAATCATTATTCTGGTTTTATTAGGATTGTTTACCGCTCCTTTGGCGTTCGGGCAAACCGAAGCGTTAAAGGTTGTGGTAAACAACCTTGCTTACTATCGCCAGAAAGGCGAACTTAAATACCTCACCAACGCAAAAAAATCGGTAGACAGCCTGATTAGAACCCGTAAAGATTCATCCAACCTGGATAAGAACATTTATAAAGCTATTGTCTACTCCAGCATTGCTTATATCGATTCGACTAACAAATTAGGCAATCCGCCCGATTTTTTTGCAAAAACGGTAACCCTCGTAGACCGGTTGTCTCAAAACAAAAAGATTTATCGTTATCAAACCGAGCTTGATTTTTCTAAACGCTGCCTGGCCAACGTTTATATCCGCAACGGGTTCGATGATGTTCGTCATCTTAACTTTAACAACGCGGTTACTAATTTTGAGAAGGCACAGCAATATGCGCCCAAATTTGGCCAGATTAATACTTATATAGCTTATGCCAACGCTCGTGCGGGACATTTGCAAAAGGCTGTTAAATACTATGAAACATTATTAACCGCCGATAGTATCAAAGCAGAATACGTACTGGCTGCCACCAATATTTATAAAACGATGGGGGATACCTCTGAAGCTTTAGACGTATTGAAAAAGGGGAGACGCTTACTACCGGCGGATAAAGGGTTATTATTGGAAGAAGCCAATATTTACAACAACCAAAACAATTACAAGGACTTAGAGCCGTTATTAAAATATTTGATAGATGCCTACAGTACAGACGCCAATGTATTTTACATTGCCGCCAACTGTTACGATCATTTGGAAAAATACGATAGGGCAGAGTCGCTGTACTTGCGTGCTATTGAATTAAACAGCACCAGTTACGAACCGGTTTTTAACCTGGGTTTGCTGTACATGAAGCAGAGTGCTAAGAACAAAAATAAGGAGGAGGCAGATAAAAATTTATCGAGAGCGGGCTTGTGGTTACAAAAGGCATATGAAATGTCTCCAAAAAACGTTAAGCTTTTAAAGCTTTTGCAACTGGTTTACACAAAAACCGGAAATGATGACCAACTAAATAAGATAAATTATAATTTGCAACAGTTCACTAATTGAATAAATCTATGAAAATTAAATTTTTGATAGCAGGTACCTTAAGCCTGTTTTCGGCGACGGTTTTTGCACAAAAATCTGAGCTTAACACGGCGCAAAGTGAGTATGACAAGTACGAAACTTTCCGCCAGAACAAAGCCATGGCAAGTATGGCAGGTAACAGCATCAATACTGCTAAAACATCTATCGACAAAGCTTCGGCCGATTCTAAAACCGGCACTATGCCCCAAACATTTGCTTTAAAAAGCGCGATTTATGGAGCTTTGGCATATAACGATACTGTAGCAGCTACATCAACACCGCTTTATAATACTGCTTTAGAGTCAATGAAAAAAGCCAAAGAGCTGGATACCAAAGGCGAATACAAAAAATTAACCGACGCTGCCAATCAGTATTTATCATACTACCAATTAAACAAAGGTGTAAAAGAGTTTCAGGGTAAAAACTACGAAGAAGCTTACAAGGCTTTCGATTTCTACAGAAATTCATACCCTGAAGATACTACAGCTATATATTACACTGGTTTAGCAGCTATCAACGCTAAAAACCTCCCGGTAGCTATCACTAATTATAAAAAACTGGTAACCACCAATTACAGCCGTCGTCCGGATATTTATGCCGACTTGTCAAATTTATATTTGATGAGCAAAGACACCACTGCAGCTTTGAATACTGTAACCGAAGGTGTAAGCAAATTTCCAAATAATGCCAACCTGCGTGGCCGCGAGGTAGAGATTGCCTTACAACAAGGTAAACAAGCTGAGTTTGTAGATAAAATTGAAGCAGCTATTGCTAATGACCCTAAAAACAAAACTTTGTATTTTTACTCAGGCGTAGCTTACGGTAAAATTGCTGAAGCGAAAGATAAAGCTGCTAAAGCTGCCAAAGACCCGGCTGCTAAAACAGCTGCATTAAAAGCAAAAGACGAAGCCAATGCTAAAGCAGCTAATGCTTACGCTAAAGCGGTAGAAATTGACCCGAACTATTTTGATGCTAACCTTAACATGGGTTACACCTTAATGACTTCGGCTGTTGACGATTATAATACCGCTAACAAATTGCCTATGAGCAAACAAGCTGAATACAAAGCTTTAATGGCTAAAGTAAATGCCGCTGCCGACAAAGCAAAACCATACCTGGAAAAAGCCGTAGAGCTCGATCCTAAATCGGCCAGTGCTTTAGGTAACTTGCGTAACTACTACATCATTAAAAAAGATACTGTTAAAACAGCAGAGATTAAAAAGAGAATAGATGCTCTTCAATAATATCAAAAACGGCTCATCAAATAGGTGAGCCGTTTTTTATTTGAAATATCTATTTAACATAATGTTAATTATAGGAAATTTATGTTGATAGACTAGGGGCGGTTAATATTTCAATTTTTTGGTTATCGATGGCCGTGATGTTTTATTGGTACAGTTTACCGATAAGCCATTAGAGTAATAATTCTTTTATCTCATTTTCAATGTAGACGGTTAAGACATAAAAGCTTGACATCAGCTCAAATTAATTTTGCTTACGACGGTATAAGATTTACGCTAAAGCACTATCATTGTGGATGTTTCGATGCTTTTCTAAATTAAGTTTTGCCGTCTTTTGTCTTTCGTTTGGTTTTGACTTTGCTTACGCACAAAAAGACACTACCAAAAAAGAGACGGTTAAAATAAAAACACAAACTTATCTGCAGTTTTACTATAGCCTAACTAATACAGCGGGTTCTTTGGCCGGGAAGTCAAACCTTTCTCTCGAAGCTGGTAAACAATGGGATGTTTTTAGTTTGGGCTTAGACATCGGCAAAACAACTCTTGACCCCGCTCATGGTCGTGATACATCGATTTATCTGGAGATACGGCCGAACCTCAATGTGTTTCAGCAAGGGCGCTTCACCAATACCATCACTGTTGGCGTTGGCTACGTATTTGCCGCGCAAAATAATTTTCTGACTGAGCTTACCTCCGGCATTGAGTATAGCGCCACGGAACGCCTGCATCTTAACGTCAACTTCGGGCAGTTTTATTATAGCGGCCGTTTGACAGCTTTCTCCAATACCTTTTTTGGGCTATCCGCTTCTTACTATTTTAAACCGTTCAGGAACCGGTCTTCCATATTTAAACCTCGTGAATGAAAGTATCATAAGCTTAAGTTGAGCTAAATAAAAACGAGGTAATCAAATAACTGATTACCTCGTTTTAGGCATTCTATAAAAGCTGAAACTTTCAAACTATAACGACGCATTGATTGACTTTGCCGAATTCAAATGCTCCTGCATTTTTGGTAAATATTTTTCCACGTAGTTGTTGATGGTTTTACTAGTATTGCGAGTCATATCGCTGAACAAAGCAACGGCTTTAGTATGGTCTTCAACCATCATGTTCATGTAGGCTTTGTCAAACTGCGGACCGTTCAGCTTGCTCAAGCTATCTATCATCATTTGGTGGTCCGGGCTGATAACATCATCTTCGTGGGCCACGTATTTCTTATCTGCAATTTGTTGTAACTCCTTTCCGGCTGCTGTATGGTCCGCAATCATCATGTTGGCAAATCCAACAACTTTTGGGTTTTGCGATTTACTTTTGGCTAAAGTTGCCGCCTTAATTTCCGTTAACCCGGCCTCATTGGCTTTTTTGATAAACGATAAAGCCATATCATCTACCAACGTTTTTTCGTTGTAATTTTTAGCTTTACGGTTATCGTTACAAGCGGTAGCCGAAATCAGGGATAAGGTTATAGCGCCTAAATAAAGTAGTTTTTTCATGTTTAAAACAGCTGTAGGTTTGCAGATTCATAAGTTTAACAACAAACTCCACAACTGGTTTCAGCCTGATACTTTATTTAAGCCCTTAAATTTTTCAATCTATTCAATATACTAAGCCAAATTACGTCCCGCGTTAACAATTCCGTAAACTGTACGAATCACCAGTTTGCTGTAAGCTGCTTTTAACTCGTCGGTTTCGTCGGTTTTCAATTTCTCTAAGGCATAGTGTTGTGCTACCACCAATGGCAATACAATGCGTTCCCGAAGCGCTATCGAACGTTTTTCGATTGGATATTCCTGCATTAACTCCTTGTTGCCGGTCAGTTCCAGCAATAGCTTTTTGGTTAAATCGTATTCGGTTTTAAGCGTTAGCCAAAATGCGCCGTAATGCTCATCGTGCTCTAAATGCGCGGTAATGCGGAAGTCTGATTTCGACATCGACATCATACAATTATCAATCATGGTTTTAAAGAAACCCGACGACTTGTACAAGTCGATGACTTCCTGCCACTTGCCTGAATTCTTTGCTTTCTGCATGGCAGAACCAACGCCATAAAAGCCCGGAACGTTTTGTTTTAACTGGCTCCACGATGTTACAAAACTAATAGCGCGTAAATCTTCCAGTTTTAATGGCGCGCCTGCGTTACGTTTAGTTGGCCGGCTACTGATATTGATATTGGACAGAAGCTTTAACGGACTTTTATTCTCTAAATATTCAGTAAATAACGGATGTTGCCGCAGCGCCATGAATTTATCAAAGCTTTCATCTGCCATGCTGGTAATTAAGTTTTTGTGGTTTTCGTCCAGTAGGTCACGATGGTTCGGGTGCAGCGCCGAAGCGATGCCCGCATTCAGCAATTGCTCAATGTTGTATTTGGCAGTTTCGATGGAGCCGTATTGTGAACTTACAGTTTGCCCCTGTATGGTTAATTGGATGTGATTGTTGGCAATCTCTTTGCCCATAGCGGCATAAAAACGGTGAGTTTTACCCCCGCCCCTTGCCGGTGGGCCTCCTCTCCCATCAAAAAATGCCAGTTCGATGTCGTATTGATTAGTTATAGCGGTCAGCTCCACTTTAGCTTGGTAAATTGACCAGTTAGCCATCAGATAGCCACCGTCTTTGGTACTGTCGGAAAAGCCGAGCATAATCATTTGCTTGTTGCCACGCTTAGCCAGATGTGCTTTGTAAAATGGATGGGTATAAAGTTTTTCCATCACTCCTGCTGCATGTTTCAAGTCGTTAACAGTCTCGAAAAGAGGCATAAAGTCAATGGTTAATGAATCTTTAGTCCAGCCACACCATAAAAAGAGATTCATCAGTTGCAAAATATCCGAAGCTTGCTGGCAGTTACTGATAATGAAACGATGACAGGCTTTTTCGCCGTTATGCTCCTGGATGCTTTTCATCAGCCTGATGGTACAAAGCGTATCCAGAATCATGGGGTCGTTATTGCCATTAGTTGGGTTTTCATCACAAGGATAATCCACTTCGTTAAAGCTGATTAACTTCAATTTTTCGTCCTCGCTTAACTGGTCGTAACCTTCGGCAGGTAAGCCGTTGTTTAATTCCGGCTGTTGTAACCCATGCTGAAACACCGACCGCAGCACGCGGCTGTCTTGCCTGATGTCGAGTGAGGCAAAATAACAACCGTACAAAGTCACTTTCAATTTTAAATCTGCTACCAGGTCGGTAAATATGCCATCGTGGTCTTTTTCCAGAGTTGCAGTAATATCTCCCAGCAATTGCAGCATTTCATCCTGCAGGTTTCCGGCATCTGGTTTAGGACTAAAGGCATTGTCGTATAAGAGTTGCCCTAATTTACCCATGGGCTCTTCTACCCCTCTAAAAGTAACGCGGCGCTTTAAAATACGGTAATCGCGGTAGTAGCATCTAAAAATGATTTGCCTTAACGTGGCCGCTACCGTTCTGGTCGAATCTGTTTTAACGTTAGGGTTACCATCACGGTCGCCGCCCGGCCAAAAGCCAAGTTCAAATATCGGATGCGTAAGCGTATCGATCCCAAACTCGTTGTTTAATCGGGTCTGAATATTGGCTAACGCGTAATAAAAAACGTTCTCCAAAAACCAGATAAGGTTAATTGCCTCATCAACCGGTGTTGGCGATGTTTTATTAAAGAAAGGAGTTTTACCTAACTGTTGCAGCAATAGGTTCACTGCATTGATGTCGTTAGTTTTCAGTGCCTCAATCAAATCGGTCATAATACCCAGTACTGAACTTGGATAAAACTGGGTTGGGTGAGCGGTTAATACCAAGCGTAACGAAAAGTTCTTTAGCTTTTCTGCAATCTTTTCAAATCCATCCTCACTGCCGGCGGCTTGCTGTAACAAACCTTGCAGAGAGCCGCTGTCATCCGTGCGGAACAGTTTGCTGAACGATGAATCTTCGATGGCATCAAACAATACCACTTGCCTTTCAATGTACTGTATAAAGCGGAATAAGCGGTTTATTTGCTCACGCTCATCAACCCCCGGCACCCTTTCGGCAAAAAACGATTCAATAATTTCTACCGGCGATCTAAGTTGAGCCACGCCCTTTTCGCAATGCGAGCTAAAAAAGGGCAACAAAATACCGGTATCTTTTACCTGGTAAAATGGCAGTGTTAAAAAAAGGCTGTTGTACAGCTCGAAGCGGGTAATCACTTCCTGGCTAAACACAGTTTCGCGCTGTGTGGTGGTTGAAGTTGCAGACATAGTTTATGAGCAATTAAGAACAGAGCATTGTTTATGTTAAACGGGCATAAATTACCGCATTCCTTTTAATAATCAAACTTAGATTGCAATTTATAGTTAT
>CAXYKR010000406.1:0-8004 GCA_964277815.1 uncultured Mucilaginibacter sp.
ATTTTTTCCATTTATCATTTTGCTCATTGTGGCCGTCGCGGCAATATTTATACCTGCGCAGGCTGATTTTGCTGATGCAAGCAAGTACAATCCCGCAGATATAGCCTGGATTATCGTAGCATCGGCACTCGTGTTTTTAATGACACCGGGCCTCGCCTTCTTCTATGGCGGTATGGTTACCCGTAAAAACGTGTTATCAACCATGATTAAAAGTATCGTGGCTGCAGGTATTGTAACCGTAATTTGGATTGTAGTAGGTTACAGCCTTTGTTTTGGCGACTCTATTAACGGTTTTATCGGTAATCCGTCTACACACTTCTTTTTTAAAGGCGTAAACTCGGGTGCACCATGGGTATTTGCTCCTACTATCCCTAAATCGCTATTTTCGGTATTCCAGTTAATGTTTGCCATCATTACCCCGGGTTTAGTGGTAGGCGCCATTGCTGAGCGTATCCGCTTTACGTCTTATGTACTGTTTACCGTTTTATTCAGCTTATTTGTTTACGCCCCATTGGCACATTGGAGCTGGCACCCTGACGGATTTTTAGCTAAAATGGGCGCTTTCGACTTTGCCGGCGGTACCGTAGTACATATTTCTGCCGGTTGTGCAGCTTTAGCGGGTGCTTTAGTATTAAAAAGACGTAAATCTCACATAGAAGGTATTGAAGTACCTCCGGCCAATATCCCTTACGTATTAATTGGCACAGGTTTATTGTGGTTCGGATGGTTTGGTTTTAATGCCGGCTCTGCTTTGGGTGCTAATGCTTTATCAGTTTCTGCATTTTTAACTACCAACACTGCTGCAGGTGCTGCCGGTTTATCGTGGATGTTTTTTGATGTATTGCGCGGCAAAAAACCATCGGTTTTAGGCTTCTGTATAGGTGCTGTAGTTGGCCTGGTAGCTATTACGCCGGGTGCTGGTTACGTCGCTATTCCGCAAAGTATCTTTATCGGCTTTATTGCAGCTATTATCTCTAACCTGGTAGTGCAATGGAAACATAAAACAGCTTTAGATGATACTTTAGACGTATTTCCTTGCCATGGCGTAGGTGGTATAGTAGGTATGATTTTAACCGGCATATTTGCCACTAAAACCGTAAACAGCGCAGGCCCTAATGGCTTACTTTACGGTGATACAGCGTTCTTCCTGACTCAGCTGAAAGCATTGTGCATTGTAATTCCGTTTAGCTTTATCGTATCGTTTGCCATCTTTAAACTGGTTAACCTGATTGAACCTATTCGTGTAACTACCGAAGAAGAGGAAATGGGTTTAGATGCTAGCCAACACGACGAACGCTACACTTCTCAAAGGTTATCTACAACCTTATAATACCAATATTATAAAACAAGCGCTGCACTAACCTAAATGCAGCGCTTGTTTATCCCTACTCGCTTTATTTTTCGTGGACCAACCTGTTTGGCTATCCTTTTTTGAATAAAATATGGATGGTAAGCTATTGTTGTGCCTGTACAATTCCAATTATAGTTGATTTTAACACACTCATCCCAAAAACCAAGCTCACATGAAAAAGACATTTTTACTTTCTGTTGCCCTGTCATCACTTTTGCTAACGGCCAAGGCCCAAGACACTACTAAAGTAACACCGGTACCGGCCGACCCTGGTTTAACGTTTTTTGGTTCAGTAGATACTTATTATAAACTTGATTTTGCAGGCCGGAAAAATGCCAACATTCAAACCAGTTTTGCTAATGAGGCCAATTCGGTTTCGATAGGTATGATTGATTTAGGTGTAAAAAAGAAGTATAACCGGGCCTTGTTTGTAGGCGAACTGTCGTTTGGTCCGCGGGGGCAATACCAGTCCATCCCAAAGAGCGCCGATGGCAATAGCTTCCACATACAAAACCTGTATGTAGGGTACGATTTGACCGACAAGTTGAACGTGACTGCCGGGTACATGGCTACCTTCGTGGGTTATGAAATTATTGCCCCGAGCGGTAACTTCAATTATTCTACGTCTTACCTGTTCACCAACGGCCCATTCCAAAACGCAGGCTTGAAATTCACTTACGCCTTTTCGGACAAAGTGAGTTTGATGGCCGGTATTTTTAATGACAATTGGAACGTTTACGAGTCCAGTAAAGAAGTATCTACTTTTGGAGCCCAGTTGATGGTTAGCCCGGTGAAAGGCTGGAATGCCTACTTTAATGTATTAAGCGGAAAAATGTCGGGTACTGAATTGGATTTAACAACAGCTTACCAGATTACCGATAAATTTAAAATGGGCGTAAACGCAGCCACCTATTCTGCTCCTAATAATGGCGGAGGCTTTTCGGGCCTGGCTCTATACCCGCAATATGCCATATCAAGCGCGGTAGCATTAGGCTTAAGAGGCGAATACTTTAAAAACAAAACTGCAACCGGTGGTTCCTATTCGGCTATCCCTCCCGGCAGCTCGGTAAAGGCGATTACCTTTACAGCTAACGTAAAAGCTGGTGGTTTAACCTTTATACCTGAAGTTAGATTAGATAATGCCAGCAAATCTATGCCGTATATTAAAAGCAATGGCATGGCCACTAAGCAGGCTTCGCAGTTTGTACTGGCCGCTGTTTATGCTTTTTAAGCAAACCGTATCATTTCAATCCCCTACTATGATATATTTGAGGACTATCTGATTTAATGATAGTCCTTTTTCTATGAAAAAACTATACACTATACTAATTGCACTGCTGCTTTCTACGAGCAGCTACGCACAAAAAAATGCGCTGGTTACTGGCGACGATGGCAAGCTGATGTATTACCATGTAGGCAACATACCAGTCGCAGATACTTTGCGAAGCCTGGCGGCGGCTAAAGCATTTCTAAAGAAGTATTACCCGAATATTAAACCTACTAAAGACCAACCGATAAATGGCAGCTCCCTCAACGCGAAAGGTAAGCTTACCTTATATAGCAAAGGATTGATTGCAGGCCAGGAAGACGGCTTATTGCAATTTGACTTAACCATAGCTTTTAAAGAAGCTAAATACCGGGTGATGGCCACTAACATGACTTATCTGCCTTTACAACGAAACCGTTTTGGTTTGTTTACACCTGTTCCCGGCATCAGCTACCCTTTAGAAGAATTGAGTAAAAAAGTAAAGGAGACACAATACGAAAATTACACCAGGCAGATAACCACATTTTTCGGGTACCTGGACCAGCAATTATTTAGATACCTTACCAATTTAGAAACAAAGCAGGTTAAGCCCTTGGGCACCAAACATGTATCCACCAAAGATTGGTAAAAACCAAAGTTATCAAAAATAAAAAAGCTCCTGACCATGTGGTCAGGAGCTTTTCAAAGTATTAAAAGTTATTGTTATTTAACTTCTTCAAAGTCAACGTCAGTTACAGTATCACCTGAGTTCTGATTGTTGTTGGCTCCGGCATCACCTGCACCTGGCTGTCCGCCTTGTTGCGCTTCGGCAGATGCTTTGTACATATCTTCAGATGCAGCGCCCCAAGCAGTGTTTAACTCAGTTTGTGCAGCCTCAATATCGGTTAAGTTTTTAGAAGAGTAAGCTGCTTTCAGTTTCTCTAAAGCCGACTCAATTGGTGCTTTTTTATCAGCAGGAATCTTGTCGCCATACTCTTTTAACTGTTTCTCGGTCGAGAAGATTAAAGCATCAGCAGAGTTCAGTTTTTCAACTTCTTCTTTTGCTTTTTTATCGGCATCAGCATTAGCTTCTGCTTCTTCTTTCATTTTCTTAATTTCAGCATCAGTTAAGCCAGATGAAGCTTCGATGCGAATTTTTTGCTCTTTACCGGTTGCTTTATCTTTTGCTGATACGTGCAATATACCGTTAGCATCAATATCAAAAGTAACTTCGATTTGAGGCACACCACGAGGCGCCGGCGGAATGCTATCCAGGTGGAAACGACCAAGGGTACGGTTTTGAGCAGCCATTGGGCGTTCGCCTTGCAAAATGTGGATTTCTACTGATGGCTGATTATCAGACGCGGTAGAGAAAGTCTCCGATTTTTTGCTTGGAATAGTTGTGTTTGCGTCGATTAATTTAGTCATCACACCACCCATAGTTTCAATACCTAATGAAAGCGGGGTAACGTCTAACAACAACACGTCTTTAACTTCGCCGGTTAACACACCACCTTGAATTGCAGCGCCAATAGCTACTACCTCGTCAGGGTTTACACCTTTTGATGGTGATTTACCAAAGAATTTCTGAACAGCTTCCTGAATGGCTGGGATACGGGTTGACCCACCTACCAGGATGATCTCGTCGATATCTGATGTGCTGTAACCTGCATTTTTTAACGCAGTGCGGCAAGGCTCGATAGTACGTTTAATTAAGCTATCAGCTAATTGCTCAAATTTAGCTCGGGTTAATTGTTTAACCAAGTGCTTTGGCATACCGTCAACCGCAGTAATGTATGGCAGGTTAATTTCGGTAGTAGTTGAGCTTGATAATTCAATTTTAGCTTTCTCAGCGGCTTCTTTTAAACGCTGTAAAGCCATTGGGTCGCGGCGTAAGTCAAAACCTTCGTCGTTTTTAAACTCGTCGGCTAACCAGTCAATAATTACCTGGTCAAAGTCGTCACCACCTAAGTGAGTATCACCGTCGGTAGCTTTTACTTCAAATACACCGTCGCCTAATTCCAGTACAGACACGTCATGAGTACCACCACCACAGTCAAACACCACAATTTTCATGTCTTTGTGGGCTTTATCCAAACCGTAAGCCAAAGCAGCTGCGGTAGGCTCGTTGATGATACGGCGCACTTTTAAACCGGCAATTTCACCAGCTTCTTTAGTAGCCTGACGTTGTGCGTCGTTAAAGTAAGCTGGTACAGTAATTACTGCTTCAGTTACTTCAGTTCCTAAAAAGTCTTCAGCAGTTTTCTTCATTTTTTGAAGAATCATAGCCGAGATTTCCTGCGGAGTATATTTTCTGTCGTCTATTTCAACACGTGGCGTATTGTTGTCGCCTTTTACTACCGAGTAAGGTACGCGGCCTACTTCTGTAGTAACTTCATTAAATTGGTTACCCATAAAGCGTTTAACAGAGTAAACAGTCTTTTTAGGGTTAGTGATAGATTGGCGTTTAGCAGGGTCACCTACTTTACGTTCGCCATTGTCAACAAACGCTACTACAGATGGTGTAGTACGTTTACCCTCGCTGTTGGCAATAACTACCGGCTCGTTACCTTCCATTACTGCTACGCAGGAGTTTGTTGTTCCTAAGTCGATTCCAATGATTTTAGACATATGATTGATTTTTCCTTTATTTACTGTTAAATATTATACACACTATTTATCAAGGCTTGTGCCAACGTAGCCATGGCAGTGTATATTGTAAAAGATAATACAAAAAGTAATATTTAGTCAGTAAGCAGAGACCGATGCGTGACAGCATGACAGTAAACCAGTAGGATGTAAAGTTCTGTACTGCCAAAAAACATGACCAGGAAGACTTAAATTGCAACAGCTATGATTACCATTGAGTCTGACCGGTTAAAATTGATTCCGTTGAAACATCACCAGCTACTGCTGTTTGATAAACATTGGAATGAACTGCAGCGCGTGCTGGGATTGAATGTATCGGTAATGAAAATGGGCGAGCTGGTTAAAGCCGACGTAGCCGAAGCCCTGCATCATTTTTGGCTGCCTAATACCAAAGCCTTTCCCGACTTATTTTACTGGTACACCAACTGGCTGGTGGTATTAAAAAGTGCCAATAGAGCAATCGGCGGTATTGGCTTTAACGGGTATCCTGATGATTATGGTGAGACGTCAATCGGCTATATGATAGACAAGCAGCATAGAGGCAATGGCTACGCTACAGAGGCTGTAGAAGCGCTATGCCGTTGGGGCTTTAACTTTAGCATTTTAAAAAACGTTAAAGCCGATACCAGTGTAAATAATTTGGCATCGCAAAAGGTACTGTTAAAGGCGGGCTTTCACAAGTTAAAACAACGTGATGATACTGTTTATTACCTTTTGAATAAGTCCTTACGCTTGTCTTCTTCAAAATAATTAATCAACGTAAGCAATGATTACTCCCCTACTGTCACACATACAGAAATACACACCGCTTTCGCCCGATGAGCAAGAAGCGATTAGGCAGTATGTAAAATACGTCACCTTAAAGAAAAAGCAATACTTGTTCTCGGAAGGAGATATATGCAACGCCCAATACTTTGTGATTGAGGGTTGCCTGCGCATGTACTTTATCAAACAAAGCGGAGTTGAACAGATAGTACAATTTGGCATTGATAACTGGTGGATTAGCGATTATACATCTTTCACATTAAATACCCCTTCTGCCTTTTACCTGCAAGCGGTACAGCCAAGTAAAATTATCGTGTTAAACAAAAACAGCCAAGACCAACTGTTTGATAAGGTGCCTAAGCTTGAGCGTTACTTTCGCCGCATTTACCAGCGGGCATACGCGGCAGCACAAACACGGCAGATATATTATTCTGATTTATCGGGCGAAGAAAAATACCATCATTTTGCCAGCCGGTTCCCCGACTTCGTCCAGCGCATACCACAGTACAAGCTGGCATCTTACCTGGGATTTACCCCAGAGTTTTTACGCAAAGTGAGAAGTAAAAAGTGACTATTTAAATTTCTTAATCATGGTTAAGATTTCGGCAACTATACATCTTCATTTTTGAATTGCCGGCACGAAAACCGGCATCATAAAATTTAAGACTGCAATTATGGAAACCAGAATTAAAATTCAGGAAATTGAACCGGAAGCTTTTCAAGCAATGTTCCCTTTAGAAAACTATGTACGCAACTCAGGCTTAGACAAGAGACTGTATGAACTTATCAAAATCAGAGCGTCGCAAATAAACGGCTGCGCCTTTTGCCTTAATATGCACACCAAAGATGCACGTAAACTTGGCGAGACAGAACAACGGATATATCTTTTAAACGCCTGGCGCGATACCAATTTATTTACCCCGGAAGAACGAGCCATACTCCAGCTAACGGAAGAAATTACCAATATTAAAAGACACGTTAGCCATGAAACCTATCGTAATGCCATAAACACCTTGGGCGAAAAAACAACTGCCAAAGTAATTGTAGCCATTATTGCCATTAATGCATGGAACCGTATGGCCATCGCTACAAATATGCTACCCGAGGATTAAACTTTGAAAACCACAAAAGCAAAAAAGGTCGGCTTCCACTAAGAACCGACCTTTTTATCTTGAAAATGAATATTTAATTATTCACCTTTCTCTGCATTCTCTTCGTTTTTAGCTGGAACTTCAGGAGTAGCTTCCGGCTCAGCAACTACAGTTTCATCAACTGGAGTAACTTCGGCAGTAGCAGCAGGTGCAACAGCTTTAGCTTTACCACCACGACGTGAACGACGGGTTGTAGTTGCAGCAGCAGTTTCTTTAGCACCGTAAACAGTGTTGTAATCAACCAACTCGATGATGGCCATCTCGGCGTTGTCACCTAAACGGTTTTCTAACTTGATAATGCGAGTATAACCACCCGGACGGTTAGCCACTTTCTCAGCAATTTCGCGGAACAAGATTGTAACCGCTTCTTTATTTTGCAAGTAGCTAAATACAGTACGACGTGAGTGTGTAGTATCGCTTTTTGATTTGGTTACCAAAGGCTCAACATAAACACGCAGTGCTTTTGCTTTTGCTAAAGTGGTGGTAATACGCTTGTGTAAAATAAGCGATGATGCCAAGTTACCCATCATTGCCACGCGGTGGCTTTTGGTACGGCCTAAGTGATTGTGTTTTTTTCCGTGTCTCATTGTTTTGTTTTGTTATGCACGTGCATACCGTTGGGCGGCGTTAGCGTCAAGCCCTCGGAATTATGCCCTCGCTTATTATTATTCCTCGTCTAATTTGTATTTCGCCAGGTTCATGCCGAATGACAAACCTTTTGATTTAACCAAATCCTGAATCTCAGTTAATGACTTTTTACCAAAGTTTCTGAACTTCAGCATATCAGCCACATCATAAGATACCAGGTCGGCCAGGCTGCGGATGTCAGCTGCTTTTAAACA
>CAXYKR010000407.1:0-3588 GCA_964277815.1 uncultured Mucilaginibacter sp.
TGCCCACTAAGCCAATAGTGTCGCCAATACGTATATTTTGCCCGTTTTGAACCAGTTGTTTATCCAGGTGAGCGTAGTACAGGGTATAATCGCGGTTATCGGGGCGCATAAAAACCACCAGACCGCCCAGTTTATTTTGGGTAACATTAGTTACGGTTCCTTCGGCGGCGGCAATGGCAGGGATAAGTTTGGGTGCAAAAATATCAATGCCTTCGTGCTTGCGGCCGCCGTTATCGCGACCGTCGCCCCAAAAGCTGCCGATGCTGGGTTTGCCCGCAGCTGATACCGGGAAACTTAATGATGGTCCCGTGGTAATGCTTAGCGTATACTCGCCGCTGCGCAACAATTCGGGGTGAAGCCTTAAAATATATTTACCGGTTGTTTTTATCTCGTAATTTAGCACCAAGCCAATAGTATCTGCCGAGGCCACAATTTTGCGGTCACTGGCATCCCGTTCTTCCAGTAAGTCCATATAAATGGCGAAGTTTTGGGCTGGTTTTTTGTTGAGATTAACATGCAGTTTTTGCCCGCGTTGAACGTTAAAGCGTAGCGCTGCGGCCGGTACCTTTTCTGCCGAGAAATAGCCGGTTTCCTTATACGGGATATCAATGTTTAATGCATTGGTTATGCTGGTTTCACTTTTTTGTAACCAGGTGCTGCCCATCGCCGAGCGGTCGAGCCCGGCATCTTTAAGGCGCTGGGCATAAGCATCGTGCGGCGACATTTTTTTGAAAAGCGCCATCGGGCCTTTATCGCTACAGGAACTTAGGGCTACAAAAAATGAAACGACGAAAATATGCTGGACGGATTGGCGAAATGTTTTCATGGTATTACTTAGCAGTTAAACCTTGCTAAACCACGAAAGTTTAAACTAATCTTTCTTCAACCGTTCTCCGGTATTGTACAAGTGTACAATGTCTCTTATCGTGTCAAAACTGTAATCGTTATCTTTTTTAAATTCATCCAAAACCGCAGGCTTATCCGAAATTAAGCTAATAAAATCAGCTTTTCGTTCGCTGCGGCCTTTATTGATAATAACTCTGTTGCTTTTGACATAAACGGGGGACTCCAATCCTTTCTCGGCATACCAGTCAATTAGTGAATAAGTTGATAAAAGTCCGCCACTAACAGCACCGTAATTAACAGTCGGACCAACACCTGGAGCTGCGGCACCCATTTGTGACTTTATAGTTTGTTCATACAAATTAATCTCTCCCTCTTCCAAAAGTCCGAGATATAAAACTTTCTTTTCACTATCTAAAGTAACCAAGCGATGGGGGACCTTGTCTTTATGATGAAAGTACTGTTTAACCTGGTAGGGGTTGACCTCTTCGTAGTCAGCCATTTTATCGGTTTTGTATTTTACCATATTGCTGAAAAGTGTCTTTTTAATTTGGCATCTAACCGTGTCGCCCGAGGCATTGATGATGTAGTCGGTTTGATTACTCTCCTGAGCGCTGGTAGATTGATTGGCAGCGAAGAAGAATATAATGCTTGATAGCGACGCTATTGTTCGGAAATTATTCATGATGGTTTAGGTTGTGTGTGTTGTTTGGGCAGCTTTTGCAAATCCTCAGGTGTGTCAACTGCCTGCGTTTCCAAATCAGTTTCGGCAATGCGGATGCGGTATCCGTTTTCTACCCAGCGCAATTGTTCCAGGCTTTCGGCTTTTTCAAGTGATGATATCGGCAGGCGGGTGACCTGCTGTAACACATCAGAGCGGAAACCATAAATACCAATGTGCTTAAAGTAAGTAAAATGCTTAAGCCATTCCTCCGGTTCGTGGCCGCGCAGGTAGGGGATGGCGGTGCGCGAAAAGTAAATAGCTTCCGACAATTTATTGATGATGACCTTAGGCGAATTGGCATTAGTTAAATCATCAGCCACGGTAATTTTTTTAATCAACGTCGCAATTTGCGTGTCGGGGGTGTTAAAACAGGCGGCTACCTTACTAATCTGTACCGGGTCGATGTAGGGTTCGTCGCCCTGTATATTAATCACCACCTCGTATTCAGGATAATTGGCGGCCACCTCGGCGCAACGGTCAGTCCCGCTCTGGTGGTCGGGCGAGGTCATCGCGGCTTTGCCGCCAAAGTCATGAATGTGATTCAATATTCGTTCATCATCCGTAGCTACAATAACGTCGTCTAAGCTTGGACATTTTACACATTGCTCGTAAACGCGCTGTATCATTACCTTACCGGTAATATCAATTAGCGGTTTACCCGGAAAACGGGTAGAGGCGTAACGGGCCGGTATAATGCCTAAGATTTTCATTCAGATATTGCAGCTATAAAATGGGTTCGGTTTATTGATGTTAATTGTCGAAACGCGATGGCAGACCTTGTGCCTTCATCTCCAGCGCCGAATCATATACCTTTTGCGCCAGCTCTTTTTTATAATCAATCAGGGCTTGGGCTAAATCTTCGTCGGCCGTAGATAGTATTTGCGCTGCCAGCAAACCTGCATTCTTAGCAGCGTTTAGTGCTACGGTTGCTACCGGTATACCATTAGGCATCTGCAGAATTGATAATACAGAGTCCCAGCCATCAATAGAATTGCTCGATTTTACCGGTACACCAATTACAGGCAAATGGGTAAGCGAGGCCACCATACCAGGTAAGTGCGCAGCGCCACCGGCACCGGCTATAATTACTTTTAAGCCGCGCTCGGCAGCCGATTTGGCATAATCAAACAAACGCTCGGGCGTACGGTGGGCCGATACGACGGTTATTTCGTAACCGGCGCCCAATTCGGTTAATATATCTGCTGCATCCTGCATTACCGGCAAATCAGATTTGCTGCCCATAATGATGCCTACCTTAATATCTAACATGGTGACTTATAATGAGTGATAAATTGTTAGCTGATTACTTTTAACGTTTGCTGTACAAAACGGGCCTTTTCAATCGCTTTCTCGCGGTCGTTATCTACAATAGTGACGTGACCCATTTTGCGGAAAGGCTTGGTGAGCGCTTTGCCGTATAGGTGGATGTAAACACCCGGACTTTTTAAAACTTTCTCAATACCCTGGTACACCGCGGGGCCCTCGTAACCTGGTTCGCCCAATACGTTAATCATAATCGCATTCGACAGGCTTTCGGTATTGCCTAACGGCTGGTTAAAGATGGCACGCAGGTGTTGCTCAAACTGCGAAACCACGTTGCCTTCGATGGTTTGGTGACCACTGTTGTGCGGGCGCGGTGCCAGTTCGTTAACCAGGATTTTACCGCTTTTATCTAAAAACATTTCTACCGCCAGCAAGCCAACAATCTTTAAACTCTCGGCAATTTTTTTAGCAATGTCGGCAGCTTCCTGCTGTATTTCGAACGAAAGGGTAGAAGGGGATATTAAAAACTCCACTAAATTAGCTTCGGGGTTAAATTCCATCTCCACCAATGGGAAGGTAGACAGTTCGCCTTTTTCGTTGCGGGCTACAATTACGGCAATCTCTTTTTCGAAGTCAACCCAACGTTCTATCAGGCTGGGCTCGGTAAACGCACCTGCCAAGTACGATTCGTCCACCACCTTATACACGCCTTTGCCATCATAACCATCCCTACGTAATTTTTGAATGTACGGGAACGG
>CAXYKR010000408.1:0-5198 GCA_964277815.1 uncultured Mucilaginibacter sp.
GAATTACTTCATCTGATAAGTACTTCAAAAACCGGCCGGCTCCGGCATTAGCTATTGTTTGAGAACTGTCAATCGTGCCATTAGCCTTTTTTACATAATGAGGTGTAAAATCTCTGCCACGGTCAACATTTACTATTCCAACTACGATCATTTCGGGCATTCTATTACGGTCATGTCCTGCCAAAAAATTTACTGCTTCAGATGCATAATTAAAGTGATTGCCTGCATCGAGGACATACAATACAGGATATGAATTTGAGGTAGATGTATAGTTGGCCGGAAGATGTATCCAAATTGTCCTGTCTTCGGGCATGACCCTCGAATGCAATAGTATTGCATGTTCATTATGGACAGGTAATGAATCCATTTGAGCGATAGCTAACTCAGGAAGTGCAATAAATATGAATAAAGAGATAAAGCATAAATTGAAATCGTAAAAACAGCTATTAAAATTTGCTCCTGTATTCATTGCATAAAGTTAACAATGCAACTTTCTTATCATATATGAGACTTCTCAAATTAGTTTAGATAAATTTCTTCTGCATCATCAGCGCATGTAAAATAGAAGTTGATGGTGCTGATGATTAATCTTGCGAAAGTCAGGCACGCCGACAAAATCTTTTGGCGTAAATGATTACTAGAACTCTAACATATGAAGCATCATAAAAACAGAAAACCCGGAACCAATCAGTTCCGGGTTTTCTGCTCTTATTTGTTTATTGCTTCTGATGCTTATCTGACATCAAAGCTGTTGCGGAAACGCATGCCATCTGAGGTATAACCTTCAATGGTCATTTGTCCGTTTTTAAGGTTGGTAATCGCTTTGTCGATGTCGCCAGTGCTGTTAATAGGCTGCTGGTTAATGCTGGTGATGATTGTTCCTTCCGGAATATCATAGTTCTCGAAGAAACCACCACGACGAACTTGGGTTACCACCACACCAGAGTTTAAGCGGAACTTAGACTTCTGAGCCGGAGTTAATGGCTGGAAGCTTGCACCTAACTTATTGTACAACTCTTCGGCCGATTTTGAAACGGCAGCTGTACGGTTAGTGGCAGCAACATCGCCTTTCAGGGTTACAGTAACGTTTTTCTCGCTACCGTTACGTAATACTGTTAAGCGGATTTTATCACCAGGTTGTAAACGGCCTACACGCTCTTGTAAGTCTGACGACTCGTAAACAGGGTTGCCTTCAACTTTGGTAATAACATCACCTTTTTGTATACCTGCAGCTTCGGCACCGCCACCGGCTACCAATTCGCTTACATATAAACCATTAGTGGTATTAATTTTAAGCTCTTGGGCAACATCAGGGTTTAACTCGGTAAAGCTTACGCCGATATAACCGCGTTTAACCGAACCGAATTTTTCCAGGTCATTTAATACTTTTTTAGCCAGGTTAACCGGTACGGCAAAACCATAACCTTCGTAAGAGCCGGTGTGTGATGCAATAGCTGAGTTAATACCAATCAACTCGCCTTTGGTGTTTACCAGCGCACCGCCGCTGTTACCAGGGTTAATGGCAGCATCAGTTTGGATAAACGATTCGATAGCTTTATTTAAGCGTGGCTGTTGCTGCTGCTGATAGCGGCTTGGGCCAAACGGACTGCTTTCTTCGCTGTCATCATCACGACCTAAGATACCAATGTTACGGCCTTTAGCACTTACAATACCTGCGGTTACGGTAGAGTTAAGGTTAAAAGGGTTACCTACGGCTAACACCCACTCACCTACACGTACATCATCAGAGTTACCCAATTTTACAATAGGCAGGTTGGTAGCACTCACTTTAATTAAAGCTAAGTCGGTGTTAGGGTCGGTACCAATCACTTTAGCTTGCAGAGTGCGGTGGTCGTTTGTAGTAACCTCTACTTTGCTGGCGTTGGCCACCACGTGGTTGTTAGTTACGATATAACCATCAGGCGAAATAATGACACCCGAACCCGACGCTTTTTGCGGCGTGCTGCGTTGCGGTTGCATACGCTGGCCAAACATATCACCAAACATTTCCTCCAGCGGGTCGCGGCCACTGCTACGGCCTGAAGATTGATTAGCGTAAGTAGTGCGAATGTAAACCACTGCCGGGGTAACGGCTGCGGCAGCTTGTGTAAAATCCAATTCGCCGGCCGACGACATAATGCGGCTGGCAGGTACCGGGTTATTTGTAAAATAAACTTTCTGGCGCTCCTCAAAGGTCATTCCTTCCTGCGGATCTTTCTCGAATACCTTGTAGGTACCGAGCGCCATTGCACCACCTACGAAGGCGGTTAATAAGGTTAAACCAATTTTTCTCATATTCTCTTTCTTTTCTTTGCTGTTATTTATCAGGTTACAATCAACCTTTCAAATTTAATACCATTAAGACGATAGGAACAACAATAAGTTATTCCGATTATTGTTAAAAAATGTTAAATACAAAATGATAACTTTTAACAGTTGTTATAGCGTGTTTGCCTTTAATCAATGGGTATAAAATGAAGCTTAATTTTTATAAATATCAAGGTGCCGGTAACGATTTTATTTTGGTTGACAACAGGGATTTAAGTATTAATCATCATAACCCAAAGTTAATCAGTACGTTGTGCGACAGGCGCTTTGGCATTGGCGGTGATGGGATTATGTTTCTGCAAAATCGCGAAGGTTATGATTTTGAGATGGTTTACTATAATGCCGACGGGCAGCCAAGCAGTATGTGTGGTAATGGGGGGCGTTGTATTGTGGCTTTTGCCAGGCACCTAAACGTGATTGAAAACGAGACTGACTTTTTGGCTGTTGATGGCCCGCATTATGCCAAGGTTGCCGAATCTGGCGATTGGGTGAGCCTGCAAATGATTGATGTTGACACTGTGCAGCGTGACGCGGAAGCATATGTATTGAATACTGGGTCGCCGCATTATGTACAGCTGACCAATGATTTAGCGCATAAAGATGTATTTGCCGAAGGACGTGCCATCCGCAACAACACTACCTACCTGGCTAAAGGCATTAACGTGAATTTTGTAGAACCCTTGGACGACGGCTACTTTGTACGTACCTACGAGCGTGGGGTAGAAGATGAAACCTATGCTTGTGGTACAGGTGTAACAGCGGTAGCTTTAGCTATGGCGCAGGCTAACGGGCAAACAGGAACCATCAGTACACCTATTAAAGTATTGGGTGGTAAACTGAATATCCGGTTTGATTACGACGGGCAAACGTACAGTAACATATTTTTAGAAGGGCCGGCAGTAAAAGTTTTTAGCGGCGAGATTGAAATAGACCCGGCTACTGTATGAAGTTTATAGGTTATAATTCCGATATCATTAATTACCTCACCGGCGACCTAACGTTACTGAACGCGGTGGTTAAAAACTTTAAAAAGCATTTGGTAGAGGGTGAGCCTGCCATCAGTATCATGTTTGAGTTGGGGTATACCGAAGCAGATGTAATGCTTACGTTTACCGATATTTTTAAAAGCAGTTTTGAAAGTATACCGGTGGCCGGCGAGTATGAGGTAGACTCATGCAAATTTTATCACATCGGCAGCAAGGTTTACTTCTCGCTCGACCCGGACGAAACACCGGAAGGTATAAACGGCATCTCCGAAGATGACAACGATTATATACTTAGCGGCCGGGTAGAAGGGTACATCTTTGAGCAAAATGCTGATGAATAATCTAAAATTATTCGTTTTAATGGAGTTTTAGACGAACTCATTACAATAAAGTACTTGCAAGTCATCAGGTTGTAACTTACCTTTGCAGTATGTTTAAAAAGTCGGGAGCTTTAGGTTTAGCTTTGCTCTACACCATTACGGTGTTAGGGTTTGCGCTTAATCTGCATTACTGCGGCACTAAGGTGGCGTCGGTAAAAATCTCGGCTTCGGCTAAACAACATCAGTCTGATACTACCTGCGGCATGAAAATGAATTGCTGCAAAAACCACCAGGTTGAAGTAAAGGTGAAAGATGACCACCAGGCTGGCGAATCCTCGTTCCTGGCTAAAATCTTTGCCTTCGAAATTCCAAAGCTACCCTTCGAAGATTTTGTTTTCTCGGCTCAAAAAGCGCTGTTAGAAAAGTTCTTCGACCGCGGTCCGCCCGAGAGTGAGCCTGTAAGTAAGGTGGCTACTTTCATACGTAACTGCACCTTCCGTCTTTGATTAAATTTTAATTATACTGCGTAAATGCATGGCTGTACAGCATAGCCTATGCTTACTGTTTTGTTCTGCAATTATCTATTTAATCAAATTTCATGAAAACTATAAAAATCTTTATAGCCTTGTTGGCTATCTCTATAAGCGCAGCTAAAGCGCAATTTGTTAAAGCCGAATTACAAGTGAGCGGATTAACCTGCTCTATGTGCTCAAAGGCTACCGAAAAATCGTTACGTACCCTTCCATTCATCAGCGATATTAAACCCGATTTGAACCGTAATTTATTCGTGATTACATTCAACTCTGCTGCACCTGTTAATCTGGAGCAGATAGGCAAAAAAGTTCAAAGCGCCGGTTTTGCCGTTAATCAGTTAAAAACAACCATCAACTTTGATAAGCTTAAAGTAAGCGACAATAAGTTTAATTACAGTGGTGACACTTACCAGGTGGTAAACGCAGGTGCTAAAAGCCCTGAAGGTGTTTTGCCGGTTACCATTGTAAGCAAAGGTTTGGCATCAGCAGCTACCTTAAAAAAGTATAACAACGTTACCGCTGCACAAGGTAATGGCAAGGTTTACCAGGTAGTACTATAAGCAATATAGCAATGTATAAAAAGCTATGGCTTACCTTTTGGGGTATACTGGTATGGGTATGCCCCCTAATGGCGCAGGAGTTATATGTAAACACTGAGCCCGCCAGTAATATGGCAGCAAAATCGTTAGGTATACGGCTGGAAAATCAGGGTTACTTTATACCTGATTTTAATATCCGCTCTACGTTTGAGCTGATGTACGGCGTTAATAAAAACCTGATGGTGCATGGTACGTTCTATGCCTCAGATTATTATCAGAAAAGTCAGCATTTTGAGGGCGTAAGCGCCTATGCCAAGTACCGCTTTTACTCGGTTGATAGTGTACAGCGGCATTTTCGTATGGCGGCCTTTGCCAAGGCGGCCAGCATTAATAACCGCACGCCCAACCAGGAAATAGCTTTAGAAGGCGATAACTCCGGGTTGCAGGGTGGGCTAGTAGCTACGCAATTGTTGCACAAACTGGCATTATCGG
>CAXYKR010000409.1:0-15890 GCA_964277815.1 uncultured Mucilaginibacter sp.
GGGTGATGATTTGCGCTACCCTATTTCGGCCGCGGCATTGGAAGACTCGGTAGTTTGCTACGTGGACATGAAGTTTTTTGAAAGCACCCTCCGGGTAAACTCTGAACTCACCTACCAACTGGTCAACTTTTTTGCCAACGAGTTGCGTGTATCCGAACGCCGAATGCGCGATTTAACCCACATGCCGGTAAAAGGCCGGGTAGCTGATGCCTTACTCAAGCTGTACCTTCAATTTGGCGTTACCGAAAACGGCTGGATTAACATTAACCTGAGCCGGCAGGATTTAGCCTCGTACGCCGGCGCCACATACGAAACCGTTTTTAGGGTGATTAACGAACTGGTGGCCGAGCAAGCCATCACACTACATGGCAAGAGTATTGCTATTACCAACCATCAGATGCTGACGGATTTGTCGCAAGCAGAAATTTAAGCTGATGCAACACCACTCCTTAGAGTTTTATTAAAAATTATTTTCTGCTTTTTGATGCCGCCCGGGCCATTTATCTTCGTGCTGTATTTGATTATCCAATAACAGTCTATCAACCGTGAAAAAAGTACCGGGCCGCTTTTTATGGAGCCTTTTGATGATGAGCAGCGTTGCCTGCAATCAGGCTAACCAGCAAAAACACCAATCTACTATAACCGACAGTTCATCATCTAAAAATGCTACTGCGGAAAATACAAACGCCGAAAAGATTGCTGATGCGGCTACCATTATGGCCCGCAAAGAAGTGCCCATTTTGTGCTACCACCAGATACGCGACTGGACAGCCCGCGACTCTAAACGCGCCAAGGACGATATTTGCCCCATCGGTCGTTTTAAATCGCACATTAAAATGCTGGCCGATAGCGGCTACCACAGTATTTTGCCCGACCAACTGTATGCCTACCTTACCTACGGCGCGGCTTTACCGACAAAACCCATTATGATTACCTTTGATGACACCGACCTGGACCAGTACACGGTAGCCTACCCGGAATTAAAAAAATACAACTTTAAAGCTTTGTATTTTATCATGACTGTATCGCTTGGCCACCGCCGGTATATGAACCGGGAGCAGGTTAAAACACTGTCGGACGAAGGCAACATCATCGGCAGCCATACCTACGACCATAAAATGGTGGTAAAATACCAGCACAACCCCGATCCTAAACTGGACGACTGGACGGTACAGGTAGATAATCCTACCAAAACACTCGAAAAACTGACCGGCAAAAAAGTAGAATACTTTGCTTACCCTTACGGCTTATGGAACACCGCCATTTTGCCCGAACTGCAGAAACATCAATTTAAAGCAGCCTTTCAGCTGGCCGAAAAACGCGACCCGCAAAACCCGCTGTTCACCATCCGCCGCATCATCGGTAGTGGCTACTGGTCGGCCGGCAATTTAAATCATGCGATTAAGAAGAGTTTTAAGTAATAGTCATTGTACCTATAACTCTTTTATCAAAACCAGTTTTTGAGTTTTTCAGCATCTTGACCTTGAGTTGCAATCATTTCATCGGTAAATAATCTGTCAATCCCCTGGACTAAGTCTTCTCCCAAAACATCATGACGCATAACTGTTATAACAAGGTTAAGCCCATAAACCCATAAAAAAAACAACAGGCCAACCCACCATTTTCCTACTCCTAACTGCATTACAATGCCTGCAACTAATGAGATTATTAAAGAAACAATGATTAGCGATTTTTTTAAGTTGATTATGTAAACAATAACCCACTTACCTTCTTTTTTAATCAAATTAAACTTACCACAATCAACGTCGCTAAAGATAGCCCGGTTCCATCCCGAAGTTGAACCTCGGTATTTTATTTGCCCGTCTGCTAATGTAACGCCGTCTGCCTTTCTTTCAATCAGTTTTTTGCAGATATAATCTAAGATTACCTGTTGATTAAGCGGTGTAATCTTGGCTTTCGTAGACTTTATAAATTTTACGGACTGCAGAAACCCCATCTTACTTTTGATAAGCCAATCAAACATTTAATAATCTTTATAAAGATACAAACCTATTTTATCTTATATAAATACTTTAAGGTATCCTGCTCGCGTACGTTTATTCCAAACACTTTGCAATAACCAACAGCCGCGCGTCACAGCTTTTATACTTTTTGATGATTTTTAGGTAATGTAACAAGCCGTACCTTTGCGCGCCTCGATACAACACACTGCTCATGCTCACAAAAAACAAAAACTCAAAATATATCATCTATGTGCTCGGTTTGTTAGCGGCTTTAGGGCCTTTTTCAATCGACATGTACCTGCCGGGCTTTAAGGTCATCGCGGCAGACTTAAAAACCTCAGCATCCGCAGTATCGCTCACTTTGTCGAGTTACTTTATCGGCATCTCGGCCGGGCAATTGTTGTACGGTCCCTTGCTCGACAAATATGGCCGCAAAAAGCCACTGTATTTTGGCGTTATACTTTACCTGGCCGCTTGCGCTGGCTGCTATGTTTCTGCCGAAATTAACCACCTGATTGCTTTCCGCTTTTTGCAGGCCGTAGGTAGTTGCGCAGCAGCAGTTGCTTCGGTAGCGTTGGTGCGCGATTTATATGAGCCTCACGAACGGGCCAAGGCTTTTGCTTCTATTATGCTGGTTATTGCCCTGTCGCCTATGCTGGCACCCACCATTGGCGGCTACCTCATTGCCGTGGCCGGCTGGCAAACGGTATTTGTATTTTTAGCTGTGATGGCCGTGTGCATACTGCTGTTGTCCTACTTCCTGATTCCGGAAGTGTTTGTACCTGAGCCGGGATATTCGCTCAAACCAGCACCAATCTTAAGAGGTTATCTTTCCGTGGTCAAAGAGCCGCAGTTTGTAACCTACGCATTAGTCTCTGCGCTCATTTTTTCGGGGCTGTTTGTGTATGTAGCCTCGTCGCCTATAATTTTTATGGAAAAGTATGGCGTGAGCGAAACCGGCTACGGCTGGATATTTGCCGGATTATCGGTTGCCTTCATTGGTTCGAGCCAGATTAATTCATACATCCTGCGCTGGTATTCGAGCCCTGAAATCATTAATTATGCCATGGCGCTTTGTATCGTTAGCAGCGTAATATTCCTGGCGTTCGCACTGTTAGGGATGCTCAATCTGATAAATACCCTCGTTTTTCTGGCCTTGTTCCTGATTGGGTTAGGCTTTATCAACCCTAATGCTTCCGCCCTGTCGCTCGAGCCATTCAGCAAAAACGCAGGCAGCGCCTCAGCACTGATGGGCGCCGTACAAATGGGCTTAGGTGCGCTCGTATCGGGTCTGGCCAGTTCATTCCCCGCCGGGTCAGTACTGCCTATGCCGCTATGTATGACGGTTGCATCGGTTCTGGCGGCGTTGGTGTTGATCATCAAAGCACGGCGGCAACCGGCAACGCAATAAGAGTTTGCTGCGTCGTTTAAGTTGCACCAAAATTTTTGATGTCGTAAATCATCTGGCAGCTTATTATTAACGTTACAACAATTCATTTTATCACGCTTTACTTTGATATATGGTGCAGAAGATTGATAAAATATATGTTGTAAGACTCAAAGTAAATTGAGTGCCACGCCTTTAACGGCAGACAGAGAAGCATCGCCGTTAAACAAACAAGCATTAGTAGTTCCATCCAGCTGCATGGTTCGGTGAGCAGAAAACATCAGCAGCAGCGAATGATTTAGAATGTTAAACTATACTTTAGGCCGATTCAAACAAATAACCGCTGTAAGCCAGCCCTGTAGCTACGCTTCTGAAGTGGTCGCCGGTGTTCAAGGTGGCCTGCGGAAAGCGGTCCTGGAACAACTGCCTAATGCTCCGCACTTGGGACGTTCCGCCGGTCAGGAATAAGCTATCAATATCACCAGGGGCGATTTGCCGTTCCTGCATAAAGCGGTCCAGGTAGTCAGCAATACGCTGTACTTCTTTAGCCACGATGGACTCGTACTCCTTAAGTTGAACATTTTCGTTGATTTCGATGCCCAACTGGTGGTAAACAAACGCTGCCTGGTCGGCGCCGGAAAGTGAGATTTTGGTTTGCTCAATGGACTGAAAAACGGAGTAGCCCAGGTTGTGCTCAATCAGCGTCATCAGGTTTTTAAACTTGCTATCCTTCCCCGAAAAATAATAATAGTCCTCCAGTTCGGCTTTGATACGCGGCCCGTTAAAGAAGTTCATCTGTTCCCATGAACAAATCCTGGCAAAAAGTGACTTGGGCACGGTTAAACGCTTACCGGGCGTAGCTTCGTATTGGGTATGCTTACCAAAGTAAGGCGTTCCTCTTTCCCACATAAACGCCGCATCCAGGCTATCACCGCCAACATAAATGCCACCGTTGGCCATCATGTCGTTTCTCCGGTCGTGATGATCTGCCTTCTGCGGGTCGAGCGTCAAGTAGGTAAAATCGGTTGTACCGCCGCCCAAGTCGGCTACCAAAACCCGCTCTTTATGGTCAAGCGTTCTTTCGTAGGCAAATGCAGCCCCGATGGGCTCAAACTGAAAACGAACATCCTCAAATCCCGCCAGCGAAGCCGCTTTACTCAGCCGGGTCTGCGCCAGGCTATCTTTAGACGCATTGTCATCATCAAAATGAACCGGCCGGCCAATAACGGACTTGCGTACATCTTGACCTGTCAGGCGGTCTGCCCGCAATTTCAGCTCGGAAAGAATAATCGCCACTAAATCCGCAGCATTATACCGGCGGTTCTGAATACGCGTTTCCGTAAAACTGGGCCGGGACAATACCTGTTTTACCGACTTAATAAAGCGCCCCTTCATCCCCTCGGCCAGGTAGGCGGCAATAGCCTCCTCGCCTACCACAAAATTGGGCGAACCATCCGCGTTCCGGTTTTCAGCAAAATAAATCAGCGACGGTATGAGCAGCGTATGCTCAATCTGCCGGGTCGTTTCATTATAAACCGCCAACGCCGAATTGGTGGTGCCGAAGTCTATTCCGTATAAATAAGTATCCATCTATGGGTGCTGTACTGGGGTGAAAAATCAAAGGGGTTGCGAAGGTAAAAAATCCGGGCTAATTAGCGTTCTTCAGTTTCAACTGCCTGAAATTATATTTTAGAAAATGGATTAAAACCACGACTTGAATACAAGAAATTATTTTGAAGAATGCATTGGAGACATTTGTACAAACGTCACGAATGAGCAAATTAAGCTTCCAGCCCAAATCTTTTACCTTTACAGTTTAATCTCTCGGCTCAACTTACTTTACGGTCTCCCGTGGTAGTAATTAAGCGTTAAAAAACGGTGTAAGTACGGTGTAAACAAATGTATAACAAGGAGGAAAAGTAAAATCTTGGGAGGTGTGCTAAAAACGACGAAAGACGACTAACTTATTGGTTACCGTCTTTCGTTTTCGTTCTTTCGGTGGAGCCGGAGGGATTCGAACCCTCGTCCAAACATGGTATAAGGTAAGCTTTCTACATGCTTAGCTCTGTTAATTTGTCGGGAAGGGGAAGGTCAGTAGCTCACCTGTACCATCTTCCGTAGGTGCTTTATCTCGTTCGCTTATCACACCCTAAGCAAACCAGTTTCATCTGTCGATGCCCCGTATGCCGATCCGATGAAACGGAAAACCGGCGGGACAAAAGCTATGCTAATTCTAAATTAGGCAGCTAAGGCGTAGTTATTTTCGCCATTTGTAGTTTTGAGCGTTCAGATTAAAGCGCTAATTCACCCAACGCGCTGCGTGCTTACTTACTTATCTCCATCCTGTCAATTCCGGTCGACCCCATGTTATTGGGTAACTGCCGGCCTTAGCCAGTCAGAAACGTAACGTCAAATGTACAAAATCTGCGCCAAAGGTGCAAACTGGCAGCTTTTGGCAGACGGGAAGTTTGTTGAGTTTAGCTACCCGGTTGATAATCACCTGAAATAGTAATAATTTACCCGCCGTAATAATCGCATCTTACTCCGCTTACTATGCAGCCAAATCAAATCCGTGTAAAGCCCTATTCGTTAAAACAGGCCAGACTTGTCCGCTGGGTGGGTATGGTGCTAATTGTTATAACAGTAATTGCCTTTAAACAGCCTGTTAAAAAGCTGAACATCATTTTTATTGGCGACAGTATAACCCATGGTACCATGGCAAAAGACCAGTCGCCGCCGATTTATGCAGGTAACTATCTGCGGCAGCAAAATAAATGGAACAGTGTAAACGTTTATAACGCCGGAGTAAGCGGCTACACTACCGTTGATTTTTTGCCTAACACCCGGAAAGGTTTTAACAAAGTGCGTACACTGGGCGACAGTTTGGCACAGGATAAAAATGCGGAAATAGTCATATCTATTATGCTGGGGACTAATGACAGTGCCATCAAAGGCCCTAATGGCTCCCCCGTAGCACCCGAACAATACTTAGCCAACCTAAAAACCATCACCGATACTTTACTGGCGAATTACCCGCAATGCAAAATTATTTACCACTACCCTATCTGGTACAGCAGCAACACCCATAACCGAGGCGCAATGTACCTGCAAGAAGGCCAGCAGCGCGTACGCTCGTACTGGCTCGAAATTGACAAACTGGGAAAATACTATCACAAGTCAAAGAATAAACAAGTTTGCAAGGGCGACAAACAAGCCTACGCTTATTTTGAAAAGAACTACCTCACCGATTTCAGGGTAGAAAACGGGCCGAGCGGTACTTTTTACCTTCACCCTAACCAAAAAGGCGATGTGGCTTTGGGCGAGTTTTGGGCTAAGGCTATAGCTAAAGCCGTAAGATGACTTAGTCATTATTTAATACTTATTCAAAAAGCCACCTTAATTTAACTTAAAAGCATTCATTATTTCACTCACACTTATCTTTTACAGTATCTAAATTAATAGCATCTAATAACAGGTTGAAACACAACAATTTTTCATATATTCAACCTTTTATGCGCCGCCCCCCCTGCTCCTATGCTTTATCAATTCTGAGTGCTTTTTTACTTTTAGTAATGAAGCCGGCACAAGGGCATTTATTTTTTGCTACAACCGGTAACCCAACAGCTCTATTAATTACAGCAACAAGGCTGCAAAGCACCAATTTGCCGGTTAAAAGCGCATCAGCCGCAGCAACGCCTAACTTAAATCAACTAACCCAAAAAGCCAGGCGCAATTATTTTGAAGGCAACTATGCCGAATCTTTAAAAAATGCCCTTATTGCCGAGGATATTGCTCGTCGTCAGCACAATGATACCACTGTAGCCGTTGCCGGTAATTTGATTGCGTTACAGTACATCGCACGTGATAAGTATGACGAGGCTTTTCCTTACCTTAAGAATGCAGTTTCCATCAACCGGAAACACGGCAGGTTCAATCATCTGGCTTCTAATCAACTCAACCTGAGCATGTATTACGCCAGTAAAAATCAGCTTGCAACTGCCATTAGCTACGCCGATAGTTGCCGGCAGTTGAGCAAACGCATTAATCGACCAGACTTGGCAGCCATGGCTGCTAACCATATGGGCGATTACTATTTTTTAGCGAAAGACGAGCAGAAAGCCGAAGAATGCTACGAATCTGTTATCAACAACAAAAATTTTCAGAGCGATTGGGAAAACAGTTTCGCCTCTACTGGTTTAGCTCGTATTTATCTTGCTAAAAAAGATTACGCCCAGGCGATTAAACTCAGTACCAACGCATTTGAGCTTGCACAAAAAACCAAAACCAAATGGGACGCACAGCAAGCCTTAGATATATCATATCAGGCTTACCAGCATAGCGGTAATTACACCAAGGCTTTCGAGTATTTAAACCTGTATAAAAAATACAGCGACAGCCTTTTTAACGACAAAAAAGAACAAGAGATTAACTTTTTGCTGCTCAAAGCTAAAGAAGCAGAAAACCGGGAACTTAAGCGCAGCAATATGCTTAACCAGCAACAGCAAAAAATTAATCAAATGGTTATTTTGATTGGCAGCCTGTTAACTATATTACTGTTTGCCCTGGTGGTACTGATATATAAACGCTTTGCCAAAAGCCGCCGGAACAACGCAGAGCTAAAACGCAAAACAGATAAAATTGAGCAAAAAAGCAAGCTAATCAATGAGCAGAATTTAAGCCTCAATCAGCTCAATTACACCAAAGACCAGCTTTTTTCTATTATCGGGCACGACTTACGTAGCCCCTTTGCCAGCATATTAACCGCACTTGAGTTATTTAAATCAGGAGATTTTGATTCGGATGAAATCAGCGAACTGGCCGAAAAGCTGCACCAGCAGGTGGGTGTAACTACCAAGATGCTGGATAACCTTTTACTTTGGGGCAGCAGCCAATTAGGCGGATTGCAAACAGAACGCAAAACTATTGACTTAGCCAAAAAAGTGGTCGCTGTGGTAGAGGTGCTGAAACCAGTTGCCGCCCTAAAAGAAATCACTATCGGTTTCGAATCATTGCCCAATGCTCTTATATACGCCGATGCCGACCAGGTGAAGGTGATTATTCAAAACCTGGTTGCTAACGCCATTAAATTTACAGGCAAAGGCGGGCAGGTGAAAATTTCGCTCACCAACCGGCAGCAGCAAATTGAACTGGCAGTTAGCGACAGCGGTGTAGGCATGGCACCTGACACGCTGCATCAGTTGCTGAGATATGGGGGCAAAAGGGTATCCACCAGCGGCACTTCCGGCGAGCGTGGTATTGGTCTTGGCCTGTTACTGGTTAAAGATTTCGCCGAGCAAAACGGCGCCACCATCCAAGTGCAAAGCGAACTGGGCAAAGGCACCACCTTCTTTGTTTCGTTTGCCAGGATAAAGAAATAAGGCGTCTTAAAAGTAAATATCAATATAATCTGTCGATATGCCGTCGCAATTCATCATATGTTGCAAGCGCCAGTACCGCCGCTTGCCAACAGCTTTAAACACGGCAGGGCCGGTTACTTCGCAAGGCTTGCCGTTATTAACTGCCCCAACCTTCGACACTATTTTACCATCAAAATAAAGTGATTCTTTTTCGGCTTTGATGGTGCCTTTAATCACAACGTAGTCTTTTCCCTCTTTGTCGCGCTGCTCACCTTCAATGGTATACTTGTTTTCTCCGAGCGGCTGTATGTTTACTGCGCCCGGTCCATGCTTGTCCAGGTCAATCCATTGCAAGGTAAATGCGTGCTGTCCCGGTCGCAACGGTTCACATTGCGCAAACGTTGTTAACTTAAAAAAGAGTGATAGGATTAGTAAAAAATAAGGTTTCATAGATAGATAAAAGCCGTTGTTTTTGAAGCTATATTTTACTTTTAAAGTTTGTTAATATGTTAAACACCGCTATTGTTGCCATACGTTTAATCATTGGCCTGGTGTAATTTCATTTCAGTCCGGTTAACTATATCCAGGCACAACATTTTTGCGTTCCTATCCATATGTTTCAGTTTCTGGCTTAGCATGAACTGTTTAAACACGCAGGTATACGTATGCATAGCCATGTTGTTAATAGTAAGCATGTTAACTTTTTGTTAAGCATCACTGCAAAAATCAAAAACAAACCTAATCAATTTAGATAAAACACTGTATATTAATACGTTGGCAACGCTTGTTCACAAAACCGTAAACATTTGGTAAAGTTTTGCATAACATGATAAATACACAATTATAGCCTCGGGTTGTACTTCACCGAATTTCCGCCAAAACTTAATGCAGTTCAGTGGGTTATACAAGCATTTTTCCCGCAGCAGGCACACTTCATGAATTTTGACTGGCATACTATACTGGTGAATGACCTTGACTGGGAATACTTCATCGAAATTATTCTCCGAACGCTCATCATGTTCGTGTTTGTCCTTGTCTTTTTGCGGATGTCGGGCAAAAAAGGAGTCAGGCAACTCAGCTTGTTTGAGGTAGCTATCATTATTGCCTTAGGGTCTGCCGCAGGCGACCCTATGTTTAATAAAGACACTGCTATCTTACCATCCTTGCTCGTTTTTGTGGTGATACTGATTGTTTACCGGGCCATCACTTATTTTGCCGCCAGAAGCGAAAAAATTGAAAGCCTGCTGGAGGGCGAACCGATGTACATCATCGAGGGTGGCGAATTTACACTGAACGAGGAAAGCGACAATACCTTCGCCAAGGATGAATTTTTTGCGGAAATGCGGGCGCAAAGCATTGAGCATTTAGGGCAGGTTAAAACCGCCCTGCTCGAAACCAACGGACAGGTTAGCTTTTTTTATTACGAGGATGACGAGGTAAAACCCGGGCTGCCGGTTTTACCTAAGCCTTACAGTAAAAAGCCTGACCAGGTAACTCAAAAAGGTGATTATGCCTGTACGTATTGCGGAAAAATTCAGGCCTTATCAGCCCCGGCCAAATGCAGCCGTTGCCAGCATACCGAATGGGTTAAAGCCCTCCATACCCGCCGCATAACATAACCCATTTTAATATTAATTAGAACACAAAAATTTAACTTAAAGCTACCGCCAACTAACAAATAATGTATAAGTTTGTCATTCCCAAGTGCTTGTTCACATGTTTTCGTACTATTAACAGGCGCGGTGTTTTTTCAGCTACTTTATGAACATACCGAATAATTTTAATGGACTTCCCAACGGTGGTGCCACTAACGATACGCTTGTGCTGTTAAAAGCAGCGCTCGACTCGAGTGTATCAGGTATCATTGTTACCGACAATGCCCTCCCCGATAATCCAATCATCTACTGCAATAAATCTTTTCAGGACATTACAGGCTATCGTTTTGAAGAAATTATTGGTCATAACTGCCGCTTTTTACAAGGCGACGACCGCGAGCAGCCGGAACGTTTTCAGATTAAAGATGCTATTGCCAAAGGAGAACACATTAACATCGAAATCCGTAATTATACCAAGTCTGGTGAGTTGTTTTGGAATGAGCTTTATGTGTCGCCCATAAAAAATGAAAAAGGTGAGGTTACCCATTTTATTGGGGTACAGCACGATGTAAGCCGTCGTAAAAAAGCGGAAGAAGAGCTGCGCCACGAGCGCGACATGATTGAGCGTAAGGTTAAGGAGCGCACCAAGGAGCTCAAAATGTCTCAGGAGTACTTGGACAGTATTGTGCAAACCGTACGCGAAAGTTTAATCGTAGTAGAGCCCGATTTAAAAGTACTTACTGTAAACGAGCACTTTTTGCGCACCTTTAAAGTAAGCCGGGTTGAAACCATCGACCAGGAACTGTATAAGTTAGGTAATGGGCAGTGGAACATCCCTCGCCTTAAAGAAATGCTGGAAGATATTTTGCCTACCAATAACCCGGTGCTTGATTTTGAGGTAGAACATAATTTTCCGCACATTGGCAAAAAGCTGATGCTGGTTAATGCCTACCGAGTTGAGCTGGAAGGACAGTATAAGGACCGCATTTTGCTGGCCATTGAAGATATCACCGAACGCCGCGCCATCGAACAACGTAAAGACGACTTTTTGTCGGTGGCCAGCCACGAGTTAAAAACACCGCTTACCACCGTAAAAGCTTATGTGCAGGTGATGGAGCGGATGATGCACCCCGAATCGACCCCGCAATTTAAAAGCGTAGTAAGCAAAGCCGGAAGCGAACTACTGCGTTTAAACAAACTCATATCGGAGTTACTGGACGTCTCCAGGCTGCAATCGGGCCGGGCCGACATTAACCGCGAGCCGTTTGACATCAATGCCATGGTTAAAGACGTTGCCGAAGGCTTGCAAACAGCTACATCTACCCATAATATCAAGATTGACGGGCATATTAACCAGCTCTATAACGGCGACGAGTCGCAGTTACGACAAGTGGTTAGTAACCTGATTTCGAACGCTATAAAATATTCTCCGGATGCAACGTCGGTTGAGATATTTTTATCGCAGGTTAGTACGTTTATAAAGGTATCAGTTACCGACCACGGACTGGGGATAAGCCTGAATGATAAGAAAAAGATTTTTGAGCGTTTTTACCGCGCCAGCAATATCCAGAAGCATTTTCCGGGTATGGGCATAGGCCTGTATGTTTGCGAGCAGATTGTTAAGCACCATGGCGGCGACTTATGGGTAGATACCGAAGAAGGAAAAGGCTCAACATTTAGCTTTACCCTGCCGTTAAAAAGCGAGGGGGACAATTAATGGAGGGCAAAAAAATTATGGTATGCGACGATGATAAAAGCATCGTTGAAATGCTTGAATTGATACTGGGGTTTACCGGTGCGGTGATACTAACTGAAACCGATAGCGTTAAACTGTTTGACCGGCTGAATTCAGAAAAACCGGATTTACTGATTATTGATATCTGGATGCCTATACTTACCGGCGACCTTATTGTAAAACGCGTACGCGCTGCCGAAAATTTGATTAAAGATATGCCGATTATTGTGATGTCGGCCAGTCGCGATGGCAAACAAATTGCCGAAGCAGCCGGGGCCACCAGCTATCTGCCCAAACCTTTTGATATAGATGAACTAACTGTTGCCGCTGAACGTTTGCTTAGCTGTTAAAAGGGTAAAATCATATTCCCCAGACGGATTTACCTGATGAAGTTGAAGATATTGAAAAAGGTTATGCTGATAAAGCGTACAAATCTTTTTCAATATCAAACTGCTGCATCCGCACAAAGCCGGATTTAATAAGGACTTTGGAAGCCGCAACGTTTTTGCGGTTAACCACGGCGGCTAACTCTTTGGTACCGTTGGCCTGCATCGCTGTAATTACCTGCGGCAGAATAGCTGACATCATTAACCGCCCCTGCTCCTTTGGAGACAAATAAAATTCTACAAACACCGGGTAGTGCGCTAACCGGTAGTGCTCGGCCGCTACCTGCGATGGAATGACATCCAATACCCCAATTAACTTATTGCTGCGTTTTGAGCGGATGAGATGAGTAATAGTACGGCCGCAGTGCAAATTAATTAACGAGCCGTATAGCCACCCCTCTGCGTGGCTCTTGGTAGTTAATCTTTTTTCGGGCAGATATTTGATGGTAAGTGGGTCAGACAACAAAGCGTGTACCTCATCGGCCAGGGCTGACGAGCCGCTCAAATCAGCCGCATTAACGGGTTGCAGCGTAATCAAATCATTTTCCAGGTAAATAGGCTGCATCGAAATAAAACAGAGTATTTGCGGGCTAAACGGCAACATCGCCGTTATCATTAAAACAACACTATTTTGTACGCAATTGTTTACCAGGTGTTGCTATGTTTATCCACAATAAATGGTAGAGATAGATAACAGTTTTGTAACTCTAACACTACCCGAACAGTGAAGCGATCTTCCACTTAAACCGGCCTCAAAATAAGTTATTTAAACAACTCTACTCCTTAAGGTTATAAACGGCTTGTATGTAAAACTTATCCGTGCAGGTTATGTTGTTAACGAGGCAATAGATAAAAATTTATTACCAATCAAATTTCATCATCCTTGCTCTTCTTTTACCATTACGCTTACAACCCATTCGCCATGAACAACTTACCAGCTAACTTTACGCCTTTACGGTATACGCCCGCTTACGAGCAACCCACGCCCGAAGAAGCTCAAATTTTAAAAGAAATCATCGAAGTACTCACCGACATCATGAAAAAAACTTACGCTTCAGAAGGTCATGCCATCCGGAGCGTACATGCTAAAAGCCATGCCATTTTAAAAGGCGAATTACAAGTGTACGATAGTTTGCCCGACTACCTTGCGCAGGGTTTATTTGCTAAGCCGGGCACCTACCCTATCCTGGTTCGCTTTTCGTCGCAACCCGGCGATGTACTGCCCGACAGTGTATCAACCCCACGGGGCTTTTCGGTTAAAGTAGCCGGTGTAGAGGGCGACCGCCTGCCCGGCTCAGACGAAAGCAACACACAGGATTTTATATTGGTAAATAGCAGCCCTGTGTTTCCGCAAAGTCCGCAGGCTTTTTTAGATGGCATGAAACGTTTTGATATGCTCACCAACAAAGCCGAATGGTTTAAAGAGGGCCTGTCAAAAACCTTAAGGGCAGCTGGCAAAGTTTCAGAAACATTGGGCGGTCCGGATGCAGTGATGGCTGGCATGGGTGGCCAGCCCGAAAAACATCCCATGGGCGATACCTACTATTCACAGGGTGCAATTTTATTTGGCAATTATATGGCTAAGATATCTTTTACGCCGATTACGTCTAACCTAACCTCGCTTACAGACAGCCCCATTGACGTTGACCAGGATGAACATGCCATCAGGCACCTGTTGCAGGACTTTTTTGCTACCAACGGCGGCGAATGGGAAGTGGGTATCCAGTTGTGCACCGATATCAATAAAATGCCTATTGAAGACGCCTCTGTGGAATGGCCTGAAGATGAAAGCCCATATCTGCCAGTGGGTAAACTAATCGTTCCACAGCAAAGCTCCTGGACCGACGACAAAGCTGCTGTGGCCGACGATAAAATGCTATTCAGCGTGTGGCATGGTTTGGCAGCACATCGCCCATTAGGCGCCATTCAGCGTCTGCGCAAAGACTCCTATAAAGCCTCTGCCGATTTCCGCAGAAGTAAATACGGCAGCACCAGTAACATCAATGATGTTAAATAAATTGCATTAAACTCAATATCATCCGCTCAGGCCACCGCAACAGGTTAAGGCTTGGGCGGATGATATAAACCTTTTGATTGTTAGTGTACTTTTGAGTTAGCGTAACTTTACGCCTGCACAATCTACTTCATAGAACGCAAATGTGCATGTGATAAAATTTTTACAGTATCAAAACTATTTGTTGTTAATAAAAACTCCCGCGATTCTCAGAGTTAAAATAAATATCTCTAAATTTAGCAACTACTCCTAAACGCCTGCCTTTACAGTTATTACGTTATTTTGTCAGATACAAAGCGCTATAAAACAGCATTTTATATAGTTATAAATATCATTTGCTTTTGCTCAGGCATCATTTAAGCAAATTAAAAATTGCTTAAATGAACTTAAGTAATCAGGCTGTGGTAGTGTAACAGATGTTTAAACAGGTACTTTTGTACCGTTACAAATTTTCAATTACGTAAATTAACGATTGCTAATGCCAATCCCTTTGCTCAAAAATACTTCTATATCCAAGAAGCTGTATTTTACCATTGGCATCATGGCTGTGTTGATTGTGATTGAGATTTGCGTGCTTAGCTTTGCACTAAGTACTTTATCTGCTATCAGGGCTTACGTTAACGGCGAAGCGCTTTGGTCTAAAGCGCAGCGCGATGCCAGCCAGCAATTGCGCTTATATGCATACTCTGCTGACGAAGAAAGTTACCAAAGCTTTTTAAAAAACTTAAGCATACCCATGGGCGACCGCAAAGCCCGACTCGCGCTCGAAAAACCAATACCCGATGTTGCAGCAGCCAGAGCCGGATTGTTGCAGGGGCACAATCATCCGGCTGATATTGATGGCATGATTATCCTGCTGCAGCGTTTTAGTGATAATAAATATCTAAGCAGAACTATCAATTACTGGAAAAAAGCAGAGGCATCTTTACTAAAACTGATACCGGTGAGCCAGCAGTTGCATCAAAAGTTCAGAAACGGACCGCTGTCTCATGAAGAAGTGCAGGTTTATATTAAGCAGATTAAGCTCATTAACCAGGAAATAACACCAGCCGAAGATGGCTTTTCGGTTACCTTAGGTGAGGGTTCGCGCTGGCTGGAGCGGATGGTTTTACGCACGCTGATGGCCGTTGCCTTAACGGTTGAAATTACCGGAATCATCATTGCCGTATCTATCAGCAGAAACATTCGCAAAGGCTTGGGATCCATCATTACCGTGGCTAAACGACTGGCCGGCGGCAAACTGGACGAGCGGGTAGCCATAAAAAAAGGTGACGAAATAGGTCAGCTTGCTACTACCTTTAACACCATGGCCGACCATCTGCAGGAAACCATTGAGCAATGCAAAACCTCTGAAATTAAACTCCGCTCCTTTTTTGACAGTACCCTGGCCTGCCATGTGCTGCTCGATAAAGACTTGTGCATGCTTTATTACAATAAGGCGTCGGTAGAATT
>CAXYKR010000410.1:0-33369 GCA_964277815.1 uncultured Mucilaginibacter sp.
GTTTCACCCTGCATGTTGAATGCAGGAAACGGACTTTGCACATTGCCATCAAACCGGTAAACTAATGATTTGCTCGGGTTAAGCTTAACCTGCCGTGCATAGCGTACCAAGTAAACGATATACAAAACGGCCGAAAGTACAAACATCAATAACCGACCATTCAAGCCGTCAGTCCAGCTGATACCGCATGCGTTTGAGGAAATGATAGTTGAAAACGGGTTGGAAAAAGACGACAATGTCCCTAATTGCGTACCGCCAAAAATGACGGCTACGGGTACAAGCAAATCATAACCGGCTGCCAGAAACAAAGGCACCAATACTGGGTAAAAAGCAAAAGCTTCTTCTGCCATACCATAACTGGCGCCGCCAAAAGTGAGCAAAAAAGTCAGGATGATAATCAGCCATCCCTCCTTGCCCCGCATCAACGTGGATAGCCTTTGCAAACCGGCCTCCAAAGCGCCCGTATCATTAAACACCTGTATAAAACCACCAATCAGCAGCACAAACAAGATGATATCAATAGTATCATATATCCCTTGGATGGGCGCTTCTATCACTTTAACTACCCCTTGCGCATTTTTGGGTAAGTGATGATAACTGCCCGGCACGGATACCGGTTTGCGGATGATGCCCTGTGTAAACGCACTGACCGATGCATTGATATGCAAACTATCGAGCACTTTTTGATTAGCCGGTAAGGTTTGCTCGGTTCCGTTTTTGCTGAGCACAAAGCTAGGCGCGGTATAGCTTAGCGTATCGTATTTACCGGCAGGCACCAGCCAGGTAGCCAATGCCGACAGCACAATAACGCTCATGAGTATGGCTAAGGGGTGAGGTACTTTACGGAGTAAATTCATACAACGGAAGAACGATGTTTTAATAAATGCCTTATAGTAATCAGTGCTTTTTGATATACTTAAAAATCAACAGGTTTTGCGGGTTGATGCTGTAGTTACTGATGTTATTTTGATATAAGTTAACCAGCTTATCATAATACAAAATCACCACCGGCGATTGCTGCATCATCAGGTTATCCATTTCTTGATAAAGCTTGTACCGTTGCTGCTCATCGTTGGTGCGAGCCGCTTGTTCAAACAAGGCATCATAGGTTTTATTTTGAAACCCGGTATAATTAGGCCCGAACGGAATTTTGTTTTTACTGTAAAAAAGCGACAGGTAGTTTTCGGCATCCGGATAATCAGCTACCCAGGAGGCCCGAAAAAAGTTGACGCCGTTTTTGGCTATCATATCGCGCAGGCTTGCGCCCTGTACCAGTTCTACCCGCACCCTGATGCCCACTTTCTGTAACTCACCCTGTATATATTCAATCAAATCGCGGTAACTGGTGGTGGTGCTCAGCACAATTTCGGGCAGGTTACGCCCACCCGGATATCCGGCTTCTGCTAATAACTGCTTGGCTTTTGCAGGACTGTATTGGTATCCTTTTACCGCCGCAGTATCAAAACCCGGCATACCTTTGGGTATAAAGCCGGCAAAACCCGGCGTACCTACACTGTTGCGTAAAAACTTAATCATGGTAGGCTTATTAATGGCATAATTGATAGCCTGCCTTATTTTAAGTTGCTTTAAAGGCGATGATTTGACGATAGCAATGCTGGTATCAACCAAAACACCCAGGTATTCGGTATTTAATGAAGGCTGTATGATTACTTTAAACTTGCCCTGATACTTTTTGGTAACCTTACCCGATTTACTTAAAAAATCGTCCCGGTAGCTGCCATCAATCCCGTTAAAAAAATCGAGTTTCTTTTTAATAAACTCCATAAAGGCCGTTTGCTTATCGCTGATGAAAGTTGAACGAACGGCGTCCAGGTAGGGCAGTGTCTGGCCTTGCTTATCCTTTTCCCAATAACGTTCATTTTTAAGCAGTACCAACACCTCCCCTTCTTTCCAGTATTTAAACCTGAAAGGCCCGGTGCCTACCGGATGGCTCCTGAAATCTTTACCATAATGCTCAACCACCTCGTGCGGAACTACCGAGCAATATTGCGCCGTAAGCACACTCAACAAAGGCGGAAAAGGATGCTTGAGTTTGATTTGAAAAGTACTGTCATTGAGTGCGATAAAGGCTTCTTTGCCGACTACCTTATCACTAAAAATCCACGAGCCTGATGAAGCCACTTTAGGGTCGATCAAACGGCCAAAGCTATAAGCAAAATCGGCAGCAGTAGCTAATCGCCCCTTGCCCCCGGCAAACTGCTCGTCATCCTGAAAGTAAACATCGCTCCGTAAATGAAAGGTATAATTCAAACCATCGGCCGATATTTCCCATCTTTTAGCCACGCAGGGCTGTACATGCAGGCTATCATCAATCTGAACCAAGCCGTTAAATACCTGGTTAACCATCCATAAAGCGTTCTGGTTACGGGCAAAGGCCGGGTCGAGCGACGATAATCCCTGGTCGAGGTTAACGTTAAAAACCGTTTTGCGCGAAGTTTCCGGATTGTTATTACAAGCTGCCAGTAACAACACCGTACCTGCAAACCACCAGCAAAATTTATACCTCAACATTGAGCTAAATATGCAAATAATTTATTTTACAGTGCATTGGGCGTTACTGCTACTTATAATTTTGCTGTACATTTAGCACTCACTTAAGCCGTAAACATGAACAAAGGACGCTTAGAAGCTTTTAGTGATGGAGTAATTGCCATCATTATTACCATTATGGTATTGGAGCTTAAAACACCGCATGGCAATACACTGACCGATTTAAAACCTTTAATACCGGTTGCTTTAAGTTACGTACTCAGCTTTGTTTATGTAGGCATTTACTGGAATAACCACCACCATATGCTGCACGCCGTAAGGCAGGTGCGCGGCGGCGCCTTGTGGGCTAACCTGCATTTATTGTTCTGGCTTTCCATCATCCCGTTCGTCACCAGTTGGATGGGTGAAAATCACTTTTCAGAATGGCCTGTTGCGCTTTACGGCGTCATCATGCTGATGAGCGCTATTGCCTATACCATTCTGGCCGCCATCTTAGTAAAGCAAGCCGGGCCCGAGTCAACACTGGCCAAAGCAATGGGCCACGACTGGAAAGGTAAAATTTCCATCATCATTTACCTTGTATCTATTGCGCTGGCTTTTGTACAGCCTGCCATTAGTTTGTGCCTGTACGCATTGGTTGCCGTTATTTGGTTTATACCTGATACCCGCATAGAACGGGTACTGATTGACGAGCACAAAGAATAATTAATTCATTATCAGCAAATACAACTCAGCAAAGATATTTTGTACCTCGCCAGCTGTAATAATACATCGTGTGAAGTACTCTTTGCTAAAACACACTTCAATGAAACGTCTTTACACCTTTCTCTTTTTACTTACCGCTTTTTTGCCCGCCGCATTTTCGCAAACGCAGCCTCAAAATAATAAAATCAATATTATACTGATGGGGTCTACCCATTTTGGGCAGGAAGCCCTTTACAAACAGGGCCCGTCCATGGACCTGTTTAGCCCGGGCAGACAAAAAGAGATAGGCGATATCAATAAACAGCTGGCCCAATACCGGCCGGATATGATTTTGATTGAACGCGAACCAAGTGAACAACACACGGTAGACAGTTTGTATAACCTGTATACATCGGGCAAGTTACAATTTGCCCAATTGAGTTATGGCCGTGCCGAACAATACCAGTTTGGGTTTGCGCTGGCCAAGCAACTTAATTTACCCCAGGTGTACGGTGTTGATTTTTATAGCAGCTTGTCAACCCGCCTGATGCGCGATGGCAAGAACCTGGATAAATTTATGGAGGAACTGAACAAGCTTTCGAATCTTGGCCGTTCGCTTGAACAGCAATTAAAAGATGGGCAGCTATCTTTAAAGCAGTATTTCCTGAAACTAAATGCCCCGGAAACCTTACAGGCTACCTACTACAATATTTTTATTAACCCGGCACGGGTAACTGACGGGAGTTTTGGCAAGGTTGATAAAACGGTAGATACCGCCCGCATTGATAAAAGCCACATAGGCGCCGAATATATTTCGTTGTTTTATAACCGCGAACTAAAAATATATTCTAACCTGCTGAGCCTGCAGCAAGCCCATCAAAGCAAACGCATACTATTGATTATGGGGCAACGCCATGCAGCCGTATTGTCTAAAATACTGGAGAATAACCCGGATTTCAACTTGGTACCGTTGAGCAGTTATCTGAAATAAGATCACCAAAAGCCCATAAACAACAGCGGTCGCGTGGTTAACCATGCGACCGCTGTTGTTTATAAATCTATTGCAAATTTATACCGCGTCAGACAATGAGCTGAAGGTAAAGTCGCGTATTTTCATCGGCGGAATTAACGCGTTTTGGCCGCTTTCGCCGCTTACAGTACGCTCAGTTTTACCTAAGGCTTCGAGGTTATTCAGCATAATTACCGGGCTCTCGTTAAACCTGAAGTTTTTTACCGGGAACTTGATTTGCCCGTTCTCGATGTAAAACGTACCATCGCGGGTAAGACCGGTGTACAGCAAGGTTTGCGGGTCAACCGGGCGGATGTACCACAACCGGGTTACTAAAATACCTTTCTCAGTTCCTTTAATCAGGTCTTCCAAGCTTTGGGTGCCGCCTTCCATAATAATACCGTCCGGGCTGGGAGTGGCTTTTACACCTTTCTTTTGTGCCCAGTAACGTGAGTAGAATAAGTTTTTAACTACACCTTTTTCAATCCAGCTTATCTTTTCTTGCACGCGGCCGTCGCCGTTCCAGCGGCTGGTAGGTAATTCAGGGTTAGCCGGGTCAGAATAGATATTTACCCGCTCGTCTACCAGCTTTTCGCCCAGGCGGGTTTTACCACCGGCTTTGCTTAAAAAGCTGCGGCCTTCGTCGGCACTGCGGGCATCCAGGCCGCCGTATAGTTGCTCCAACAAAACAATACCAGCGGCAGGCTCTAAAATTACGGTATACTTGCCAGGCTCCAGCGCTTTGGTATTTACCGAGCCCGATGCCTTTTTGGCTGCCACTTTAGAGAAAGCCAGCGTGTCCATCTTGTCAACATCATTAAATGCTTTGGTAGCATAACCCGAGCCTTTGCCATCTGCCGTACGCATGGTTACCGAAAAGTTAATATCGGTAGCAGTATTGTAGGCAAACAGCCCTTTAGAGTTCATGATGGCCGAAAAACTGGCGCTGCTTTCTAAAAATCCTGCAGCCGTCAGGTTACTATCTTTAGCCACCTGCAAGCTTTGCTGCACCATATCAGCGCGTTGCTTGGGGGTAATATCTGCTGTAGATTGTACAAACGTTGGAGTTGGCGCTCCATAGTTTTGCGGATCTAAAAACGGCATAAACTCCGGGTTTTCGGGGGCCAGTTGCGCCAGTTCTTCTGAGCGGCGTACGGCTTTTTCGAGCGAGGCATCATCAAACTCATTGATGGTAGCCGTGCCCAGCTTTTTACCAAAAGCAGATGATACCACCAAACTGTTACGGCTGATGCCACCGCTGGTAGATACGGAGTTACGGGCATAACGAATGTTAGACGAGTCGCCTCCGCTTAAATTTACTTCACATTGTTCGGCTTTAGAGTAGCTCAGCGCCTTGTTAAGCAGGGCGCGTGCTTGTTCTTCGGTTAATATAGCCATAATCAATTCTTAGATTTTACGTGCTGTGTTGATAATGTTAACTCCATTAAATCGGGCGGTGGCAGAGCCGTGTGATACGGCGCTCGACTGCATTGGCTGCCCCTTACCATCAAAAAACGACCCGCCTAAACGGTAATCGCTCTGGTCGCATACGGCCGAACATGAGTTCCAGAACTCCTGTGTATTGGATTGATAGGCTACGTCATTGAGCATACCTACAATTTTACCGTTCTTAATTTCATAGTATAACTGTCCGCTAAACTGGAAGTTATACCGCTGCTGATCGATAGAAAAAGAGCTGTCGCCAATGATGTAAATACCTTTTTCTACATTTTTAATCATGTCCATCGGTTTAAGCGGCGACTTGCCGGCCTGCAAACTGATGTTAGGCATACGTTGAAATTGTACCGACGACCAGTTATCCGCATAACAACAACCTTGCGACTCAGTTAACCCGATGATATGCCCTTGTTCACGAATGGACTGATAATTTACCAATACGCCATCTTTAATAATGTCCCACTGCTTGGTTTTAACACCTTCATCATCATAACCTACAGCACCCAACGAGCCGGGCTGTAGTTTATCGGCTAAGATGTTAACGTTTTTACTGCCGAACTGAAACTTTTTACTTTCCCACTTATCCAGTGTTAAAAAGCTGGTACCTGCAAAGTTAGCCTCGTAACCCAGTACACGGTCTAACTCGGTAGGGTGCCCTACCGATTCGTGGATAGTCAGCCATAAATGTGAAGGGTCAAGTATCAAATCATATTTGCCTGGCTCTACCGATTTGGCTTTCAGTTTTTGGTCGGCCTGAATGGCTGCCGTACGGGCATCTTCAATCATGTCGTACCGGTCGCGGTATAAAACGGTAGGCGTACCTTTAATTTTGTCACTCTCGCGAGGCATCAGGTATTCATAACCCATTCCGCGTGGTGCACTGAGCGATTGGCGGGTTTCAAATTTACTCGTCTTCGGGTCTATTTTGGTCGCACCAAAAACCGGCCAGATACGATGTATATCCTGGTCAATGTACGAGCCATCCGTCGAAGCGAAATACTTTTGCTCGTTTACTAAAAACAATAAGGAGTTTACATAATTGGCACCGGCTTTCATGGCTGCATCATTTACAGAAAGCAGCAAATCAACCTTTTCTTTGATAGGCACTTCGAATGCATTACGCTCAATCGGTGTTTTCCAGCTTACCTCGCCGTAGCCCTTTTGAGGTAGCAGCTTAACCGGCTCGCTTTGCAAACGCGAATTTTCTTTGGCAATGGCAACTGCCTGGGCAGCCGCTTTAGCGATGCTATCGGTGTCTAACTTGTCGGTAGCGGCAAAGCCCCAACAGCCGTTGGCAATTACCCGGATGCCCATACCGTAAGATTCGGTGTTTACCAGGTTTTCTACTTTGTTTTCGCGGGTGATGACGTATTGGTTTAAGTACCGGCCAATACGGCAATCGGCATAGGTAGCGCCTTTAGAACGGGCGGCGTTCAGTACCACATCGGCCATTTGCTTTTTGACAGCTATATCAATGCCGCCATCCAGCACCGCCTCGGGTGCGATGGGCGATCCCATCACGGGTATCTGGCTCAGCATAGCCCCACCGAAACCCATCCCGGTGAGGTATAAAAACTGTTTTCTGTTCACTGTAGTTAGTTGATTGGTTAAATAGTTGAATTGTTGATAAGTTGATTAGGTTGCTCAGGCAACTTGTCTCGTTTGAGTTTGAGGTGACTGATGTATGCGTTTAATTTCATTGTACACAAGTCAATATTCTCTTTTAATAATTTGAATTCTTCTTTTGATATAAAGCACTCATCGTAAGCTATAATTAAATGGTCGAGTGTTTCTGAGAGCGAACCTCTGGCTATCATGCAAAAGCGTATGTTGTCTTGATAATGGAATCGCCCATGGCCTTCTGCAATATTGTTCCCTACAGACCTTGAGGAACGAATCACTTGGTCCGTTAATCGAAATTTTTCTTCAATCGGAAATCTGTTTGTCAAGTCTCTAATATTTTTTCTGATGTTTCTTGCCTGTTTCCAAACTTCAAGCTCCGTAAAAGATGCCATTTCAAAACTTATCAACTATTTAACTATTCAACCACTTAACCAATCCATTATCACCCCAGCTTCCGGAGCGTATTGATGACGTTTACTTTATCGAATTTAGTGGTGGAGCAGCCATGCGATACAGCGCTGACCTGCGAGGGCTGGCCTTTGCCGTCGAAGAAGGAGCCTCCCATGCGGAAGTCGCTTTCGTCGCAGATAGCCGAACACGAGTTCCAAAATTCCTGGGTGTTGGCCTGGTAGGTAGCGCCTTTAACCATGCCGGTAATCTGGCCGTTGCGTATCTCGTAACACAACTGGCTGCTGAATTGAAAATTGTAACGCTGCTGGTCGATAGAGTAAGAGTTTCGGCCGAACATATATAAGCCTTTCTCAGTATTCTTAATCATCTCGGCAACTTTAAGTGCCGCTTTACCGGGCTGTAAATTTACGTTTGGCATTCGCTGAAACTGTACATCGCTCCAGGTTTGGGCGTAGCAGCAACCTTGCGATGCCGGCAGGCCTAAAATGTGTGCCTGGTCGCGGGTGGCTTGGTAATTTACCAGCACACCGTCTTTGATGATGTCCCAATTCCCGCATTTTACACCTTCGTCATCATACCCTGCGGCACCCAACGAGCCGGGTTGTGTTTTATCGCCTACAATGTTGACGAGTTTACTTCCGAACTGAAATTTTTTGCTTTCCCACTTATCCAGCGTTAAAAAGCTGGTGCCGGCAAAGTTGGCTTCGTAACCCAGTACTCTATCCAGCTCAGTAGGGTGGCCTACTGATTCGTGGATGGTCAGGAACAAATTAGTGGGGTCCAAAATCAGGTCGTATTTGCCGGGCTCAACCGGTTTGGCTTTTAGTTTTTCGTCTAACTGGGCGGTACCGATGCGCACGTCTTCCAGCATATCATACCGCTTTTTATATATCGGGAATATGCCTTGTATCTTTTCTTTTTCGTCGGGTATCAAGTACTCAAACCCCATCCCCACCGGTGCACTTAAAGAATTGCGCGTTTCAAAACCGCCGGTTTTAGCATCAGTTTTAGTGAGAGTGAAAGTTGGCCACAAGCGATGAATATCCTGGTCTATATAAGAGCCCTCGGTTGATGCAAAATACTTTTGCTCGTTTACCATGAACAAATTATTGCTGATGTAGGTTGCTCCAGCCTTTAACGCTACATTGTTGGCCGCCAATAATAAATCGACTTTATCTTTAACCGGTATTTCAAAGGCATTTTTCTCGATGGGCGTTTTCCAGCTTACTTCGCCATAACCTTTCTGCGGCGCCAGTTGTACTGGTTCGCTCAGCAGGCGCGAGTTTTCTTTGGCAATGGCTACGGCCTGTACGGCGGTTTTGGCAATACTGTCGGTATCCAGCTTGTCGGTAGCGGCAAAACCCCAGCAACCGTTGGCCAGCACTCTTACCCCCATCCCGTACGACTCGGCACTGGCAATATTTTGCACACGGTTTTCACGCGTGCTGACCGATTGGTTAAGGTAGCGCCCAATACGAACATCGGCATAAGTAGCGCCTTTGCTTTTAGCGGCATTCAGGGCCACATCGGCCATTCGTTTTTTAATCGCCGCATCAACTGGCTGCAAAACCGTATCATGCGGCACCGGCGAGCCCATCACCGGAAAACCCTGCAGCATGGCCGCGCCCATGCCCATACCAGTGAGGTACAAAAAGTCTTTTCTTTTCAAAGCAGTTGAGTATTGATTGCCTAATATAGCAATCACACACTATTAATCAACGATCGAAGCGGCAGAATCAGCTTTCGCCAGCCTTTGTTGAGGCGAAAGCAACATAAACTTTTTATAACAGTCATTTACATACTCAACCATTATAAACCTGGCACTTATATAGGTGTTAACAGACGGCTTATACAAAACTATATACATCTCTATATCCTGCCCCTTTAACGGCAAATACTGCGCAAGGGCTTTAGGGGTAAAAAGCCTGTCTATTTCCTGCTCAACCTGGTTTTCTTTATCTTTCTTTTCCCGCCGGGCTTTTTTGCGTTCGTCCTTTTTAAAGTAGTGCAGGCGAAAAGTAAGTCCGCCCTTAATATTACCGGCGGCATCCCTCTGATAGGTGGTAGTTTGTCCGTGGTAATAGGGGTCGTAAAAAGCCATGCTGGGGCCTTCGGCACTGGTTACTTTTACATCGGCCAACATATGCTGCTGCGGCAGTAAAAATATTTCCATCTCATTAAGCTTGGTTACCAAAACGGTATCGTTTTGGTAGGCAAAACCTTTCACCAGCAGCATATCATTCACTTTAGCGCCAATGCTAAACTTACCATTGTTGTCGGTAACCGTACTTTGTTTGCTATTTAAATTTTGAACGCTGATGCCGGTAAGCCCTACCCTGGTTTTGTTTTCGAACACCCTGCCCTTTAACAATTGCTGGGCAGATACCGAAAACGATAGACCTAAACAAAACACAACCAACAGCAGGTATTTATACATACCCGAAAGGTAATGTATCCCGGCCTAAGTTTTTGTTAAATAATGTTAAAGCAGTGTTATAGCTCCACACCACCTTACAAAAAAAAGGCCATACAACTCAATTGCACGGCCTTTTGAAGATACTTTTAAAAGACTTATAACCTTATGATGCAGTAGGACGGTCTTCGCCGTGTAATTTATCACTTACCTGGTGATGGTGCAGTTTAGCCTCGATAGCTGAGGTACTGTTGTTACCATAAGTACCGTAAGCATCTACCAGCACGCCTTTAAGATTATGCTTGGTTGATGATATGGCATACACGATTGACATATCCGATGGGTTGCTGGCACCTTCAAAACGGTAAAATTCATCTACTTCAAAGTCATCGGCATGCATGTGTATATCTTGTGATTTATCATCTATGGTTTCACCATCGTCTTCAAAACTCAGGTTAGCTGTATATCCTCTTTGCAACAGGTCATTAGTGGCATCCACTAAGGTTTCGTAGTTTTTCATAACAGTATAAATTTTAGTGTTTTTTGTTCAAGGCAGTGGGCTGAAGTTCTGCTGGTATATTAACCACCTTTCATTGCATCTTGTTTGCCGAAGCCGGCCAATTAAGTAGGATAATCCTCGTTTTTGGATTATTGTAAGGCTTTATAGACAAATAGCTATCAAAAAAGTTACAGCCGTTAAAACTGCATTTTAAGTAAATTAGGAGAGCAAAACTAAAACTATTATTCCTGATGAAATTTAACCTATCCGGCGCAATGGCGCTGATGCTGTGGCTGTCTGCCCCGGCCATCGCGCAAAAGGTGCCTTCGCCCAAAGAGCACTTTGGCTTTAACATTGGTGATGATTACCAACTGGCCAATTACACCCAAACCGAGGCTTACTTTAAAAAGCTTTCAGCCTCGCCACGCACCAAACTGGTGGATATTGGCCTTACCGAAGAAGGCCGCCACCAGTGGATGCTGATTGTATCATCGCCCGAAAACATCAGGAACTTAGAAAAATACAAAGATATATCGCGCCGCTTAGCCCGTACCGAGGGGCTCACCGATGCCCAGGCCAAAGCTTTAGCCAACCAGGGTAAGGCCATTGTTTGGATTGACGGCGGCTTGCATGCCACCGAAACTGTAGGCACCCACCAGCTGATTGAAACCGCTTACGAGTTGGTGAGCCGTACCGACGATGAAACCACGCGCATTTTAAATGATGCCGTTATTTTACTGGTGCATGCCAACCCCGACGGGCAAGAACTGGTATCTGACTGGTACATGGGTCAAAAAGACCCGGCCAAGCGTAACATGAATATTCCGCGCCTGTACGAAAAGTACATTGGCCACGATAACAACCGCGACTTTTATATGATGAATATGAAAGAATCGCAAAATATTACGCGTCAGCAGTTTTTGGAGTGGATGCCGCAGATTGTTTACAACCACCACCAAACCGGGCCAGCCGGCTCGGTAGTGGCCGGCCCACCCTACCGCGACCCTTTTAACTACGTTTACGACCCTTTGCTGGTAACCAGTATAGACGCGTTGGGCGCAGCCATGAGCAGCCGCTTAAATGCTGAAAATAAGCCTGGCTATACTGAGCGTAACGGTACTTCGTTTTCTACCTGGTGGAATGGCGGCTTACGTACCACCACTTATTTTCATAACATGGTAGGTTTGCTCACCGAAATTATTGGCAGCCCTACCCCATCCAGCATTCCGCTGGTGCCCGACCGCTTGGTTCCGAGCAGCAACACCCCTTTTCCGGTTACACCGCAAAGCTGGCATTATAAACAGTCTATCGATTACTCATTGTCGTTAAACTACGCCGTATTAGGCTATGCCGTCAGGCAGCGCGACCAGTTGTTATACAACATGTATGTAATGGGCAAAAATTCAATCAATCGGGGCAGCCATGATAACTGGACTTTATCACCAAAAAGGGCAGACTCCATCAACGTTGCTTACCGTAAAGACCAAGCGGCTACCGCAGGCACTACTAATACCCGTGGCGAAGGCCGGGGCATGAACAACATGCCGGTTAAGTATTACGACCAGGTTTTAAAAGACCCTAACCTGCGCGACCCGCGTGGTTACATTATTCCGGCTAATCAAACCGATTTCCCAACGGCGGTTAAATTTGTGAATGCACTAATCCGTGCAGGATTGATAATTCAAAAAGCCACGGCCGACTTCAAGGTAAACGGCGTAAACTACCCGGCTGGGTCGTACATTGTAAAAACCGACCAGGCATTTCGACCTCACATCTTGGACATGTTTGAGCCGCAAGACCATCCTAACGATTTCCAATATCCAGGCGGTCCTCCTATCCGGCCTTACGATAACGCCGGCTGGACATTGGCTTACCAAATGGGTGTAAAATTTGACCGCATGCTGGATGATTTTGATGGGCCTTTTAAATGTATTGCTTATGGCCAGTTGCAAACACCGCCATTGCATGCCGTGCCTGATGCTAAGGCCGGCTACCTTATCAACCCGTCGGTTAATAATGCTTTTATTGTAATAAACGATTTATTAAAGGCCGGCGTTGATGTTTACCGCTTACCTAAAGGTGCTGCTGATATGGATGTTCCCGGCGCATTTTACATCCCCGGCAGCCCGGCCGCTCATAATGCACTGGCTAAAGAAACCAATTTTGGCGTAGCTACGGTTGCTACCTCTAAAAAACCGAAAGGCGCTGTAAAAGTGTCGGCACTGCGCATTGGTTTGTGGGACAACTACGGCGGGTCTATCCCCTCAGGCTGGATACGCTGGTTGCTGGAACAGGAACATTTTAATTTTGAACGCGTTTATGCCCAACAAATTGATGCTGGTAACCTGAAAAGCAAATATGATGTATTAATTTTTGTAGGCGGTGCCATCCCATCTGTTAATGCGCGTCAAGGTGGTTTTGGCGAGTTTGGCGGCCGCACGCCATCGCCTGATGAATTGCCGGCCGAATACCGCAGCCAAACCGGCCGCATCACGGCTGATAAATCAATCCCTCAGCTTAAAGCATTTTTAGAAGCGGGTGGCAATATCGTAACCATCGGCAGCAGCGCCAACCTGGCTTATCAGCTCAAACTGCCGGTAAGCAGCGCATTGGTTGACAATACAGGCGGACAGGAAAAACCATTGAGCGGCGATAAATTTTACATTCCAGGCAGTGTTTTACAGGTAACTTATGATACTACTCAACCTGCCAACTGGGGTATGCCGGCCGTAGGCGATGTAATGTTTGACGGCAGCCCCGTATTTAAATTAACAGACGGCGCCACACAACAAGGCATTAAACCACTGGCAACCTACACTACCGATAAGCCCCTGCGCAGCGGTTGGGCGTGGGGACAAAAATATCTAAAAAATACAGTTGCCTCTTTTGTGGCACCGGTTGGCAAAGGCATGTTATATGTTTACGGTCCCGAAATTACGTTCCGTGCCCAGGCACATGGTACATTTAAATCGCTCTTCAACCAATTGTATGAGGTGAAGTAAAAAATCAGCCATTTTTAAAGATGGGGAACGGCGTTGAGCCGCTCCCCATCTTTATGGATTGAATTTTGCAAATAACTAACGTGTTTGAAGCTTAATTTAGCCGGTAATAATTTTGTGATATAGTGCATTACCAGTAATTTAAGCGTAACTTTTGCATTGTGATTATCGTTAATAAGTGCTGTTGATGAAAAAGCTTTTTCTGCTGGCGTTATTATTTACGTTTTATGGTGCCCATGGCCAACTTAAACTGGCCTTTCAGGTAGATACTACGCTGCAAAAAAATAAAAGCCTTTACGAGTTTATCAATAACTACTTTAAGCAAACTACTGTCAGCAACGCTTCCTGGCATCCTAAATATAAAAACAAAACCTACTATAATTACACCAACGACTGGATTTGGCGGCGCTTTACGCCGAAACAAATCTCGGATAAGTTTAACCTGGAGATGGTTGAACTGCAGGATGTCAATGATACCCTTTCATACTTTCACCTGTCAGCCCAAAGCAAACCGTCCGTAGTCACCGATTCTTATACCAACCTTTATAAATTTTACCTGGTTAAGGTGAAAGGCAAGTGGTATTTAGATAACTGCAAAGATTACGATTTTAAAAATTTCAGCAGGTATCCCACCAAAAACATCCACTTTTTTGTGTCTCCGGCTTATCAGCTCGATGTAAAAGGCATGAATAAAGCCAGCAACGAAATTGACTCTTTGTGCCGCATTTTAGATAAACCCGGACTTAAAAAACCGATTGAATATTATATGTGTGCCGAGGAGGATGAACTGAACAACCTCGCCAATATTATTAACGGACGCGGTAACCCAACCGGCTATACCAACAGCGAGGATGGTGTTGTAGCCGGCCTTAATGACAATCCATCTTACAAACATGAATTTGTACATGCCATTTTAGGCACCGGTGCCGACTGCTTCTTTTTACAGGAAGGTATGGCTATGCTCTATGGCGGTGGCAACAAAGGGCAAACCAGTTATCAGCAAGGCATTGCCAACCTGCGCGATTGTTATAACAGCGGCAGTTGCAACTTTAACAACTTGTATGCTTTAAAAACTGACACTAAATTCAGCAACATCCTGTCATACAGTTTTGCAGCTGCGTGTTGTAAGTTTATTATTGATGATTATGGGCTTGATTGCCTTTACGAATTGTATTACGACAAAAGCGTTACCACCCAAAACTTTCTAGACAAGCTCGGGCAAAAAACCGGTAAAAACCGCGAAGAACTGAAAGCAAGCATCGAAAAGCAAATTACTGCGGTCATCAATTAAAAACCGTAATGCGGATGTTAAATTTGCAGACACAGGTTTGTATAAAAACGTGAACTCTTACAACAGATAACCGTACATTTTTTAAACCACCTTAGTACATGTTCATAGGAATACCCTGACTAACTCCGCCTTATTTTACCTGTCTGTAAAATACCACCTATAAAAGATTAATTTAATTACACTACAGTTAAGCGTTGGCACATCATTTGTTTTAATATCAGCAGTAATGTGAGTGTGATTTTTGATGCAGAGTAGTAAACAGCCATGCCTAAAACATGGCTGTTTGTGTTTATGTGATATTAGCAATATTGCAACGTTATTGTGGTATGCAAACCAAATCTGCAAATTAGTTTTACCTTTGCGCCCAATTAAATTTATTTTAGCTTAATTCTGCCTTGATTTAATTCATGAAAGAGTATTTGCAACATCCTGTATTTTCTGTTATTTCGGCGGTGGCAGACCGCCAGCAGGTGCAAGCTTTTGCCATAGGCGGCTTTGTACGGGATATTTTCTTGCATCGGCCGTCTAAAGATATCGACATTGTGGTAGTAGGTAATGGTATTGCCTTTGCCGAAGCAGTTGCCGATGCCCTGAAAGTTAAAGTTTCGGTATTTAAGAGCTTTGGTACTGCCATGCTTAAATACCAGGACGTAGAGGTAGAGTTTGTAGGCGCGCGAAAAGAATCTTACCGTTCCCAATCGCGCAAACCCATTGTTGAAAATGGCACGCTGGAGGATGACCAAAAGCGTCGTGATTTCACCATCAATGCCTTGGCCATAGCGCTAAACAGCCAGCAATTCGGCGAACTGGTTGACCCATTTGATGGGATACAGGACCTGGAGAACAAACTCATCAAAACTCCGCTTAACCCGGAAGAAACTTTTTCGGACGACCCTCTGCGCATGATGCGCGCCATCAGGTTTGCTGCCCAATTAAACTTTGTGATTGATGCTGCAGCCGTTGAAGCCATTAAGTTAAATAAAGACCGCATCCATATTGTATCGCAAGAGCGCATAACCGACGAACTGAATAAAATTATTTTGTCGCCTCAGCCATCCATCGGTTTTAAATACCTGCTGGATACCGGGTTAATCCGACATATTTTTCCGCAGATGGTAGCCTTGTACGGAGTGGATTATGTAAACGGTCGGGGTCATAAAGATAACTACTTCCATACCTTGCAGGTACTGGACAACATAGCCACCACTACGCAGGATTTATGGCTGCGCTGGGCGGCTATTTTGCACGACATTGCCAAACCGTTAACCAAACGCTTTGAGCCCGGCCATGGCTGGACGTTTCATGGGCATGAAGACCGCGGCGCTCGAATGGTGCCTAAACTGTTTGCCCAGCTAAAGCTGCCGTTAAATGACCGGATGAAGTTTGTGCAAAAGTTAGTACAACTGCACATGCGCCCCATTGTTTTAACGCAGGATATTGTAACTGACTCGGCCGTTAGGCGTCTGTTATTTGAGGCAGGTGATGACATTGAAAGCCTGATGCTGCTTTGTAAAGCCGACATCACTACCAAAAACGAATACAAAATAAAAAAATACCGCCAGAATTTTGAACTGGTGCAGCAAAAGCTGAAAGACGTTGAAGAACGCGACCGGGTAAGAAACTGGCAACCTCCCATAACGGGTAACGATATTATGCAGCTTTTTGGGCTGAAAGAAGGCCGTGAAGTAGGTATTATTAAAAATCAGATACGCGAAGCCATATTAGAAGGATACATCCCCAATACTTACGAAGCAGCTTTAGAGTTTACTTTACAGAAAGGCCGCGAGATTGGCTTAAAAGTTGTGGAAAACACAAATTAAAATTTAACTATTAATTTTTAAACAACCAACCTAATAAAACATGGCACTATACCGCTTCAGGGTTACTTTTGAAGATTATGATGATGTAAGCAGAGAAGTTGATATTAAATCAACGCAAACCTTTGCTGACTTACATTATGCAATACACCAGTCTATCGGCTTTAACCCTGATTACTCTTCATCTTTTTACATCAGTAACGACCAGTGGACTAAAGGTGAAGAAATAGCTTTTAAACCCAACGAGCGTAAGGCAAACCGTGGCATAACCCTGATGGAAAATGCCAAACTGAGCAACTTTATCGACGATCCGCATCAAAAATTCTACTACACTTCAAATTTTGAGCGCCCGTTTGATTTCCATGTGGAGTTGGTGAAAATTTTGGATGAAACCCCGGGTGTAACCTATCCGGCTACCGTAAAAAGTTCGGGCGAACCGCCCAAGCAGTTTGGTAACGTTTACAATCCAACTGTTGCATCTGCAGCAAACGAAGATTTTGATTTCCTGAACGAGATGGAATACAATCCGGAAGAAACCGAAGATTTTGAAGAAGTTTCAGAATCGGGCAGTAGTTCGCGCGAGGACGGTGATGACGATTCGGAGAATAACGAAGAAGACGAATTTGGAGGTGACTTTTCAGATGATGAACACTTTGACGATGACAATCGTGGTAGCGGTCGTGGCCGTAACGACGATTATTAATCAATTATCAATACAAATTGAAAGCTGCGCTATTAATAGGTGCAGCTTTTTTGTTTCTTTACCTCCCTATCAATTTCATCTTCGATGTATTCCGGTCAAAAATATTTGATAAGCATTGTTGGCCCAACGGCTGTTGGCAAAACGGCGGCCGCTATTCAGTTAGCTAATCATTACCAAACCGAAATACTCTCGGCCGATTCAAGGCAGCTTTTTCGGGAGATGAGTATTGGCACGGCAAAGCCAACGAATGATGAATTAGCGCAGGCCCGCCATCATTTCATCAACTCGCACCAGGTTACAGAAGCATTTAGTGTGGGTGATTTTGAAAAGCAGGGACTAAGTGTTTTAAAACAGATTTTTGAACAGCATGAGGTCGCTATAATGGCTGGCGGCTCTGGCTTGTACGTGAATGCCATTATCAACGGCTTTGATGACCTACCTACGGCACCACCAGAGATTCGCGAGAAGCTCAACCAATTACTGTCTACAGAAGGTATCGAGGTTTTACAGCAAAAACTTTTGAATGCCGACCCGGTGTATTACAAGCAGGTTGACTTAAATAATCCACAACGCCTCATCAGAGCTTTAGAGGTTTTTGAAAGCACGGGCAAGCCCTACTCCTCTTTCCGGAAAGGCAGTATAGCTAAACGGGATTTTAATATCGTTAAAATAGGCCTTGATTTGCCCCGGGAGGAATTGTACGACCGCATTAACCAACGGGTTGACATGATGATAGCAGGTGGTTTGATTGAGGAGGTAAAAGCCCTAACTCATTACCGGCATTTAAATGCGTTAAATACCGTAGGTTATACCGAGATATTTGATTACCTGGGTGGCAAAACTGACTTAGCTACTGCCGTTGCCATGGTAAAACAAAATACCAGGCGCTTTGCCAAAAGGCAGCTCACCTGGTTTAAAAAAGACAAGGACATCCAATGGTTTCCTCCCACCGATGCCCCTGCTATGATTGATTTTATTGATAATGCTATTGCTCGCTTAAACGGGTAATACAAGTTTCGAGGCTCTTTCTCCAATACGGAATCTCGATATCAAAAGCAGCCTTAATTTTGCTTTTATCCATCACCGAAAATGCCGGCCTCACCGCGCGGGTAACATATTCGGATGTGCGTACCGGATATACTTTGACCTGGATATTTGAAATATCAAAAATGCCCATGGCAAAATCGTACCACGAGGTTACCCCCTCGTTACTGTAATGATAGATGCCATATTGCTTATTATCAATTTCGATGATTTTAAAAATACATGCGGCTAAATCAATGGCATAAGTAGGCGTGCCTACCTGGTCGGCAATAATTTTGAGCTCATCTTTTTCGGCACCCAGGCGCAGCATGGTTTTTACAAAGTTGTTGCCATACTCAGAGTATAGCCAACTGGTACGTAAAATGTAATGCTCAGGCAATATACCGGCTATTGCCTGTTCGCCTTCCAGCTTGGTTAAGCCGTAAATATTAATCGGCGCTGCCTGGTCTGTTTCAGTTAAAGGCTGGGTTGAGTTGCCTTCAAAAACAAAATCGGTTGATACATGCACTAAAGTAGCATCATAGTTTTTACAAAAGCGAGCCAAGTTAGCTGCTCCATCACGGTTTACCTTGCGGGAGGTATCTACGTCGTCTTCAGCTTTATCTACTGCGGTATAAGCGGCACAGTTAATACAGTATTGGGGCTTATGCTCTTCAAACAGTTTTTTCAAACCGTCTTCATCCAGAATATTGGCTGTACCCTCACCCGGAAAAATAATATTTATGATTTGCTGTTCGGCAGCAACTTTTTTTAAACATTGGCCTAACTGGCCGGAGGCACCGAAAACTAAAATTTTACTCATGTAATCTATAATGTTCAAGCTGAGTTTAAAAGTAATAAAAAACTATTTTCTGGCTTTATATTCTTCAAAAAGCTGTTCCTCAACCAAGTGACATATCATGTGCCCTATTAATATGTGCGACTCCTGGATACGCGGTGTAACAGTTGACGGAACCTTAATGCAGATATCACACAAATCGGCCATCTGGCCTCCGGTTGCCCCGGTTAACCCGATGGAAATAACCCCACGCTCTTTGCACGCCTGCAACGCCTTAATAATATTTGGCGAATTGCCCGAAGTCGATATACCAATAAAAACATCCCCTTTATTACCGTGTGCTTCAATCTGCCTTGAGAACAAACGCTCAAAACCATAGTCGTTACCAATGCCGGTTAATATGGAAGTATCTGTAGATAATGCGATGGATGGAATAGCCGGGCGGTCAAAGTTAAAACGGCTAACAAATTCGCCCGAAAGATGCTGCGCATCAGCAGCGCTCCCACCATTACCTGCTAATAATGTTTTATTTCCGCTTTTGTAACTATTGGTTATAGTTTCAACCGCTTTAATAATCAAATCAAGTAAATTCTGATCGTTTAACAATGCAGTTTTTACTTGTATGGACGATGATATGTGAGATTGTATAGTAGATAGCATATAGTGCAAAAGTATGCAGTTACAACCACATTATATCAGACATATTTAGTTTAATGTACTAAGCAAGTTGGTTATATGCCAAAAACAGACAAGTTATCCACATAAACGCCAGCTAAACAACTTTCCAGAATACATTTCGTACACACTAATATACAGTGAATGTGCTGATTTGCAATACAAAGCAATTCTTTGAAAAATCAGATTGAACGAAAAACACTTATTAACCAATAGTTACAATATAAATTTAACTGAAACGTTTCTCAATTGCAACAAAGCTGTTACAGAAAAAATTTTATTTTGTTGCAACTTATTAATTTTTAATACAGTATAAGTGCCTATATATTTTTAATGTGCTATAAATAAAACACCAAACGATATAGATATTACAATAAAAGACTCTTAAAAATATAAAAATCGAACTCTAAAAAACAAATACTTAAACAAAAGGCAATTTAAAATAAAACAAAAATTTAAATTTATCAACTTTTTAAACTTCTTGGAATCCTTTTTGCTCTAAGCTAAAAACCTGCGGAACTTGCCAAAACATGCAGACAAAATATTAAGCTAAACGGTATACATAAGGATCATTGTTGAATGCAAAAAATTATTAAATCGAATGAAAATTAAACTTAACCACCTTGCCATTACTCTTTCAGCAGCCGTTGCGTTTACTGCTTGTAGAACTCAGAACCGCATCGCTGGTATGGATAATATCCATACATCAAGAGCAACAATGCAATCTCTTACACCTTTAGCGCCAAGAGGTATGGTGTACGTGCCTGCAGGAACCATTGTTGAGAAAGAAGATACCAAAGATACATCAGTTGTTAAAACCGCTCCTAAAGTAGTGACTGTTAGTGCATTTTTCATGGACCAAACAGAAGTTACTAATAAACAATATCGTACTTTTGTAGATTGGGTTGCTGACTCGGTGGTAGTAACCGACTACTTAAAAGACGAAAAATATTTTCAGAAAGCAAAAAAAGCGCCTGTAGCCAGACTTTCAAAATCTAAAGCAAAAACTGCAGAAGTTGGCGCACCTGTTTTTGTTGATAGCACTAAAAGAATAGACTGGACCAAAGTAGGCAACATGAGAGAGCCTCTTTGGAAAACTGCAGACCCATACATTAAAGGACTGTTATACGGTAAACTATATACAATGATTAATGGCAAACCAGCGTTGTTACCAGGAAAAGTGGTTTACCGCTATGACCGCCTATCTGTCGACCGTAATGGTTCCTCAAAATACATCACTGATACCGTATCTATAGTTCCTACCCCGAAAGTTTGGTCAAACGACTTCCCGAATTCACAAATGGAAGTTATGGACAATAACTACTATACCAACATTGGCTATGACGAATACCCAGTTGTAGGTGTTAATTGGAAACAAGCCCGCGCTTATACCAACTGGAGGAGCAAAATGATTAATGCTACCGCTGGCGAAGTTTCTCTAGTAAGAATGTACAACCTACAGTACAACCTGCCAACCGAAGCTCAATGGGAATATGCTGCTTCTAAAGATTTGAAACCAGAAGATTTTGACAAATTATCTACAGTTTCTATTAAAGAAAGAGAAGGTAGAAAACTTAAAAAAGTTGACGCGTTGGGTGTTAACTTTAAACAACAAGAAGGTGATTACCGTAAAGATGGCGGCACTTACACCATGCACGTAAAATCATACGCACCTAACTCTTTAGGCTTATACAACATGATGGGTAACGTTGCTGAGTGGACTTTAGATGCTTTTAGCCCTTCGTACAGAGAATTGGTACACGATTTGAACCCAGTATTGTTATACGATGCTGCTGATACTGAAAGTGAAGCTATGAGACGTAAAGTAGTGAGAGGTGGTTCTTGGAAAGACAATGCTGACTTGTTAACACCATCAACTCGTGCCTACGAAATACAAAATGTTGGACACTCTTACATCGGTTTTAGATGTGTAATGCCTGCACCAGATGTAGTGTTAGAGCAAACTAAAACCAGAAAGTAAAAAGAATCGTAATTAACACTAAATAACAGACAGGATACAAACATAGGCCGGTTAAAACCGGCCACAAAAAAATAAGACGATGAAAACATTAACTCATAAAATTTTCATAGCCGCTTTCTGTGTGCTTGGAGTAGTGTCGGTAAGTACTACCGCTGATGCTCAAAAAAGAAAAGCAAAAAGCACAAAAGCCCGCACTTCAGTTAAAGCAAAAACTACTTTAAACAGCACATCAAGAAGCGCACAAGTTAATACTATTGCGCAAAATAATGTATCAGCTAACAATTCTGCTGATGTATTACCTCCAAACCAACCACTTCCTACTGATGGTTATGAAAAAAATGAGATGTACACTAACGCAAAAGCTTTTAACTATCCTGGCATCAACAGCCGCGATGTTAAATTCTACAAACGTGTATGGCGCGACATCGACGTAAACGATCCTAAAAACTCTTTGTTCAATACACCAGGTGCTACTTTAGCTGATATTGTATTAGAAGGTTTAAGAACTGGTAAACTTACTGCTTACGAGCCAAGCGCAACCAATAGTGACAGCACCTTCGCAAGACCTTTAACTCTGAGCAAAGCATTATCTAAATTGCAAGACAGTGTTATGGTTGACCAGTTTGACCAAAACGGTAACAAAATTGGTTCTAAAATGGTATTGAATGATTTTAACGCTGCCCGCGTAACTAAGTTCAGAACTAAAGAAGATATCTATTTCGACAAAAAACGTTCGATGATTGTTACTCGTATTGTAGGCTCAGCTCCTTTAATGGCCGCTCAGGTTGCTGGTACAAACGTAGGTGAAACCCCAGCATTTTGGTTATACTTCCCTCAGTGCCGCGACTTCTTTGCTACCAAAGACGTAACCGATCCGGATCGTAACATTTACGACACTACCATTGACGATTTATTTGTACAAGGTAAATACGCAAGCTCAATTGTACGTGCAAGTGGTAATGATACCCGCCCGAATGCACAGTTAGCTAATACTGCAATCGCAGGTGCAGCTATTGACCCTGCTGCTGCAGAAAAAGATAAAGCAGAAGTTTCTAAACTGGTAGAATCTAAAATTGAGAACTTCAAAGCCAGCACTTGGGATTACAAAATGAAAGCATCTCCAAAAACTGATTCGGACAAGAGAGAAGCTATGGCCAACGAAAGAAAAGAAAAAAAGGCTGCCGCTGCTGCTGAGAAAAAATCAAAAAAATCAAGCGCTGATAAAAGCACAAAATTAGCAAGTAATCAAAACGATACTGAATAATTAGGCTTAGTAATAAATTTAGAAAGCTTCGGAAATTGATTCCGGAGCTTTTTTGTTTTTTATAAAATTTGACACATCTCCTCAAAGCCTCAACTGTAGCGCATCATGTTATTCAAACTTTAAGCAGTTTTTATAAAATTATAGATGAGTGTCATATGCAAAATTGTCAAACATATAAAATACGCTATCATTGAATCGTGACTGTTTTGATACTGTATGAAGGAATTGATTCAACTTGTTGTCCGAACTAAAAACCATTAAATAGACCCTCCCCTTTTTTAGGTCTATATTGGCACCCTGTAAATCTTTAGCACTTACATCAATAGACTTCTAAGCTGGTAGGACGACAGAATTGAGCCCATAAAAAACGCCCGTAGATGCAATATCCACGAGCGTTCATATTGATAGAATTTGAAATCTATTACTTCATGTATTGAGAAAACTCTTTGTGCTCGATTACATGTTGAGGAAGAGATTTAAAATACTCGTAAGTGATTTTTAAACCTTCTTGTCTTGATACTTTAGGCTCCCAGCCTAAGATAGCTTTTGCCTTAGTGATATCAGGTCTGCGTTGTTTAGGATCGTCAGTAGGCAATGGTTTGCTGATTAACTGCTGATCTGTACCGGTTAACTTGATAATTTCTTCACCAAACTCGCGGATGGTAATTTCGTCAGGGTTACCAACGTTCATTGGCTGTACATAATCGCTTAATAACAAGCGGTAGATACCTTCAATTAAATCGTCAACGTAGCAGAAAGCTCTGGTTTGTGAACCATCGCCAAACATAGTTAAAGGCTCTCCTCTTAAAGCCTGACCGATGAAAGCAGGTAATACCCGTCCGTCATTCAGTCGCATTCTTGGTCCATAAGTATTAAAGATCCTTACAATGCGGGTTTGAACACCGTGGAAAGTATGGTAAGCCATGGTAATAGCTTCCTGGAAGCGTTTAGCTTCATCATACACACCGCGAGGGCCTACCGGGTTTACGTTACCCCAGTATTCTTCAGGTTGAGGGTTTACAGTAGGATCACCGTAAATTTCGGATGTAGAAGCTACTAAAATACGTGCATTTTTAGCTCTTGCTAAACCCAAAAGGTTGTGAGTACCTAATGAACCTACCTTTAGGGTTTGGATAGGAATTTTAAGATAATCAATTGGCGAAGCAGGGCTTGCAAAATGCAGGATGTAATCCAATTGGCCTGGTATGTGCACAAACTTAGAAACATCATGATTGTAAAACTCAAAGTTTTCAAGTTTGAACAGATGCTCAATGTTTTTTAAATCACCTGTGATAAGATTATCCATACCTATTACATGGCATCCCTCTTTGATGAAACGATCACATAAATGCGAACCCAAAAAGCCGGCTGCACCTGTAACGAGAACTCTTTTCCCTTTTATATCCATTATTAATGAAATTATTTGTGAATGGTAAAGCTATTGTACTTGCTGTAAAGTTAAACTTAATTTATAAACGACAGACTATCGCTTGATTAACTTACTACTTTTCTACCGATAGAGTTGTAGTAGAAACCGCAATCAATCATCTTGTCCAGGTCGTAAAGGTTACGGCCGTCAAAAATAACTTTAGCTTTCAATAAGCTTTCTACCTTGGTAAAGTCTGGTGTACGGAACAGTGACCATTCAGTAACAATCAACAGTGCATCAGCATCTTTCAATGCATCGTACTGATTGTCTGCGTAAGTGATCTTGTCACCAATCAACTGCTCTACGTTTTTCATACCCTCCGGGTCAAACGCAGTTACGGTAGCACCGGCTTCAACCAAAGCATCAATGATATACAATGCCGGAGCTTCGCGGATATCATCAGTCTCCGGTTTAAAGGCCAGTCCCCAAAGGGCAAAATGTTTGCCTTTCAGGTCGCCGTTATAATATTTCTTTACCTTCTCAGTCAATACGTTTTTTTGAATTTCGTTAACGTCCATTACCGAGTTCAGGATTTTAAAGTCGTACTTATTTTCTTCGGCCGATTTAGCTAAAGCCTGTACGTCTTTAGGGAAACAGCTACCGCCGTAACCGATACCTGCAAACAAGAAGCGCTTACCGATACGCTCATCAGCGCCGATGCCTTTTCTAACCATGTCCACGTCTGCTCCTACCAACTCACACAAGTTAGCAATTTCATTCATAAACGAAATTTTGGTAGCCAGGAAAGAGTTAGCTGCATATTTGGTTAACTCAGACGAACGCTCATCCATGAAGATAATTGGGTTACCCTGGCGAACATAAGGGCCGTACAATTCACCCATTAACTTCCGGGCTCTTTCGTCTCTGGTACCTACTACCACGCGGTCAGGCTTCATAAAGTCTTCAACCGCTACACCCTCTCTTAAGAATTCAGGGTTTGATACGACTGCATAAGTTACGCCTTCAGCAGCATGCTGCTGCATCACAGCAGTTACTTTATCGGCTGTACCTACAGGCACGGTAGATTTAGTAACGATAACTTTGTAATCGGTTAAAAGCTTAGCGATATCGCCGGCTGCACCAAGCACATAGCTTAAGTCGGCAGCACCATCACCACCCGGAGGCGTAGGCAACGCTAAGAAAATAATTTTGGCTTCTTTAATACCTTCGGCCAGGTTAGAGGTAAAGGTTAAGCGACCTTGCTCAATGTTACGGTGGAATAAAAGCTCCAGACCTGGTTCGTAGATGGGAAGTTTACCTTCCTGCATCATCGCCACTTTTTTTTCGTTGATGTCAACACACGTGACATCGTTACCGGTTTCGGCTAAACAGGTTCCGGTAACCAGACCTACGTAACCAGTTCCTACAACTGCTATTTTCATTTTTTTATAATTTGGCAAATATTATTGTTTCACAACGTGCTTACTCAAGAAGTCTTGGTAAGCTAAGCTTATACCCTCAGGTAAATCGATGGTGTGTTTCCATCCTTGGCTGTGAAGTTTTGATACATCCATCAGTTTACGCGGTGTACCATCTGGTTTTGAAGTATCAAAGTCAATAGTACCCTCAAAACCAACGGTTTCTTTAACTAATTCAGCCAATTCTTTGATAGACAAATCCTCACCTGTACCGATATTTACCAAGCCAGGCTCATTGTAATTTTCCATCAAATAATAACATGCTGCAGCTAAATCATCGGCAAACAAAAACTCCCTTTTCGGAGAGCCAGTTCCCCAGATAGTTACCGATTCAGCGCCGTTTTCTTTAGCCTCGTGAAATCTTCTGATGAGGGCCGGTAAAACGTGTGAGTTTTGTGGATGGTAGTTATCGTTGTAACCATACAGGTTGGTAGGCATTACAGAGATGTAATTACAACCATATTGAGCACGGTAAGCATCGCACATTTTAATGCCGGCAATTTTTGCTATAGCGTAAGGCTCGTTGGTTTCCTCTAACGTACCGGTAAGCAGGTAATCTTCTTGCAACGGCTGTTGAGCCATTTTAGGATAAATACAGCTCGAACCCAAAAACATCAGCTTTTTCACCCCGTTGAGGTAAGAAGAATGGATGATGTTGTTTTGGATTTGTAAGTTGTCGTATAAGAATTCGGCCCGGTAAGTATTGTTGGCAACAATACCGCCTACCTTAGCAGCGGCTAGAAAAACGTAATCGGGTTTTTCCTGTTCGAAGAAATCTGCTACGGCTTGCTGATTACGTAAATCAAGTTCACCAGAGGTACGCGTTACAAAATTGGTAAAACCCTCTTTTTCCAATTTACGCATGATAGCAGAGCCCACCATACCGCGGTGCCCTGCTATATAAATTTTAGCTTCTTTTTCCATGAGCCGAAGCTTATTCGAACTGGTTCTTAATTTTATAACCAGACTCTTTTAATAATTTTTCGCGTTGGAATAAATCAACGTCGGCAGCAACCATTTCAGACACTAAGCCTTTCAGGTCGTACTTAGGCTCCCAACCCAGTTTAGTTTTTGATTTGGTTGGGTCACCAATTAACAGGTCAACTTCAGTTGGGCGGAAGTATTTAGGATCAACCGCAACTACTTCAGTACCTTCAGCTACCTGGAATTCTGAGTTAGAACAAGAAACTACGTAACCTTTCTCGTCAACACCTTCACCTTTAAACTCAACCGTGATACCAACTTCAGCAAATGCCATTTTAACGAAATCGCGTACGTGAGTAGTTACACCGGTAGCAATAACGTAATCAGTTGGCTCGTCTTGTTGTAAAATCAGGTACATTGCTTCAACATAGTCTTTCGCATGTCCCCAGTCGCGCTGAGCGTCCAGGTTACCCAGGTATAACTTATCTTGTAAACCCATCGCAATTTTAGCAACCGCACGGGTAATTTTACGGGTTACAAAAGTTTCACCTCTCAGCGGGCTTTCGTGGTTAAATAAAATACCGTTACATGCGTAAATGCCATAAGCCTCACGGTAGTTTACGGTAATCCAATAAGCGTACATTTTTGCTACCGCATAAGGGCTACGTGGATAAAACGGCGTAGTTTCTGATTGAGGAACAGCCTGTACCAAACCGTAAAGCTCTGAAGTAGAAGCCTGGTAAATTTTAGTTTTTTTCTCTAAACCTAAAATACGGATAGCTTCTAACAAACGCAGGGTACCAATACCGTCAGCGTTAGCTGTATATTCAGGAGTATCGAAACTTACCTTTACGTGCGACATGGCACCTAAATTGTAAATCTCGTCGGGTTGTACTTGCTGAATAATACGGATCAGGTTGGTAGAGTCTGATAAATCGCCGTAGTGTAATACTAATCTTGGATTAGCTTCATGCGGATCCTGGTAAAGGTGATCGATACGATCGGTATTGAATAACGAAGAACGACGTTTGATGCCATGTACTTCGTAACCTTTACTAAGTAATAACTCGGTTAAATAGGCTCCATCCTGACCGGTTATGCCCGTAAGCAACGCTTTTTTCATATGTGTAAACTTTGTGATATTTTAATTTAGCTTTCTGAGCTTATATTATGTGCATTAATTTAATTGCGCAGGCACCGCTTGTGTACCAAACACCTTTTCTACAAAAGCTCCCATCACGTTATCAATATTTAAATACTTGATAGCATAGTTTCGGGCGTTTTCACACTTCTGCTCGGTATCGCCTTGCTGGTGCTGAATTTCTTTTATTTTCTGAGCCAGTAAATTGTAGTCTTCAGGCTCTATAATATAACCAAGGTTATATTTGCTTAATAAATTGTGTAGAGAAGTGCCGGGCAAACAGGTTACGATACTTGCACCGCCAACAGCCAGTATGGTAGTTAATTTAGACGGCATCACCAAATCGCCTGCATTTGCTTTTTGCAATACTAAATGCAAATCTGCCATGTTTAAAAACTCGTTAAACTTATCTTTATCCTGTACAGGCATAAAAATTAAGTTATTCAGGTTTTTCTCATTGGCCATCTCAACCAACTTCTCTTTGTAAGGCCCTGAGCCGCAAATTATGAACTTGATTTTAGTCTCGTTCCGTAATAAATCAGCCGCATGAATTACATTTTCTAAGCCTTGCTTCTCTCCTATGGCACCTGAGTAAAGCACCACCAGATCATCTGCATCAAACCCCCAGGATTTTTTTAAGCTGGCACGATCTGCAATAGGGTAAAAGAAAGATGTATCAGCCCAGTTAGGAAAAAAGATAACTTCTTTATCTACTTTGGCAGCTACTTTCTCAATCATCCCTTCGGATATAGTACTAACAAAATCAACTTTTTTAAGGATGTTTGCTTCAACCTCGTATAGCTTATCTAAAAGTTTGTTGTTAGACAGCATTCCTAAATCTTGGGCAGCTTCGATTTGTAAATCCTGAATATGATATAAAATCTTACCTCCGGTAAAGTTTCTGACCATCAAACCCAGGTAGGCCAAGTGGAAAGGCGGCGCAACAGTAATGATAAGATCAAACTTTTTTGAAAGCATCAACAACTTTAATATCACCCAAGATTTTGAAATCCAGAATGATAAATCCTGCACCATGCGTTTTTTACCGCTTGGTTGCGTTGGGATGTAAGACGGACATCTGTAAACGGTAATTTTAGTGCCGTTTGAAGGATAATCTATGATTTCTTTTTTGAACCACCGGTTAGTGTAAGGCTCCTGTACCTTCCATTGCGGATAGTACGGAAAGGTGGTAACCACTGTGCAGTTATAGCCATTTTTCGCTAACCAGTCAATCATTTCGCCATTATACTTGCCGATGCCAGTAGGTTCGGGTGCATAGTTATGACTGATTAACAAAACGTTTTTTGAATTCATTAAAACTTATATACTTGTTATGGCTATATAGTATAATAACAGATTTGAACGCACATTACAACAAAGATAATATTTTAGGCAATTAATTGAAATAATATAAAACAATTATTCAATTTATTAGTCAAATCGTAAAACAGAAATTTATATTAATACCTAAATTACTGTTGTATTGATTTTCAATGTATAAACATACGTAAATTAAAAGAATAGCTAAAATAATATAATAGCGTATTATTACGTTTTTATAACCCAGTTTTTTGAGTTGTAGTGTGTTGTTTTAATTAAGCCTGGCCAACGGTACCACCAAAATTCATGGGAAAACCAGGGTTTTCGGATTGTACCTTTATACGGCCGTTGGCAGCTTCATATTTTTCAACATTATCTTCCAATGCCGAAAGCAAGCGCTTGGCATGTTCAGGCGTGAGTATGATACGGGATTTAACTTTTGCTTTAGGGATACCAGGCATAATCCTGATGAAATCTATCACAAATTCGGCATTTGAGTGTGTAATTACAGCAAGGTTTGAATATATACCCTCAGCAATCTCCTCCGTTAGCTCAATATTTAATTGGCCCTCGTTAATTTCTTCCATGTTACTAAATTACAAAAGCATGCGAATTCATGTTAAAGAAAACCATTAAAACATGATAAAGTTCTTCACATCAACTAAAGTGATTGTATAATCAACAAAAAAGGCCATCCTGTATAATAGGATGGCCTTGTAAATTTATACGATGCTCAATTAAGCTTCTACGTCTTCAGTTTTTGATGCCATTAAGCGATCAAATTCTTCTTGAGAACCTACACGAATGTTATCGTAAGCACGTAAACCAGTACCCGAAGGTATCAAGTGACCAACAATTACGTTTTCTTTCAAACCTAACATTAAGTCACGTTTACCTGCAATGGCAGCCTCATTCAGTACTTTGGTTGTTTCCTGGAACGATGCCGCAGAGATGAACGATTTAGTACCTAACGACGCACGGGTAATACCTTGCAGTATAGGGCTCGAAGTTGCCGGGATGGCATCTCTTACCTCTACCAGTTGCTGGTCTTTACGTTTCAATGAAGAGTTTTCGTCTCTCAATCTGCGTAATGATACAATCTGACCGGCTTTCAGTGTGGTTGAATCGCCTGGCTCTACAACTACCTTTTTGTCGTAAATATCATCGTTTTCTACCATGAAGTCCCAGCTGTCAACAGCTTCTCTTTCCAGGAAGCGGGTATCGCCCGGATCCTCGATAGATACTTTTTGCATCATCTGGTGAACGATAACCTCAAAGTGCTTATCGTTAATTTTCACACCTTGCAAGCGGTAAACTTCCTGAATACCGTTAACCAGGTACTCTTGCACCGCAGCCGGGCCTTTAATAGCCAGGATGTCGGCAGGAGAAATTGAACCGTCTGACAATGGCATACCGGCTTTCACAAAGTCGTTATCCTGTACCAGGATGTGTTTAGACAACGGAACCAGGTATTTTTTAACCTGACCATCTTTAGACTCGATAGTGATTTCGCGGTTACCACGTTTAACACCACCTAAAGTTACCACACCATCAATCTCGGTTACTACTGCCGGGTTAGATGGGTTACGTGCCTCGAATAACTCGGTTACACGTGGTAAACCACCGGTGATATCTCGGGTTTTACCGGTTGAACGAGGTATTTTAGCAATAACCTGTCCGGTTTGTATTTTCTCACCTTCCTCAATGGCAATGTGTGCCCCTACCGGAATGTTATAACCTTTAATCAAATCACCGCCGCGCTCAGTAATCTGGATAACCGGGTTTTTAGTTTTATCACGGGTATCGATAATTACTTTTTCACGGTGACCAGTCTGTTCGTCAGACTCCTCACGGAAAGTGATACCTTCCAATACAGCGTCAAACTTGGCAACACCGGCAAACTCCGAAATAATAACGGCGTTGTACGGATCCCATGAACAGATACGCTCGCCTTTGGTAATCTTGCTGCCATCTTTGATGTACAGGTAAGAACCATAAGGGATGTTGTTGGTCATGATTACCTTGTTGCTGCCCGGCTCAATGATACGGAACTCGCCCGAACGACCTAACACTACCTCAACAGTACCATCTTCGTCAGTTTCAAACGGTACGGTACGTACGTTTTCAAACTCAATGATACCATCGTAACGTGCGTTAATCTGAGATTCTGCCGCGATGTTAGATGCAGTACCACCCACGTGGAAAGTACGAAGGGTTAACTGTGTACCAGGCTCACCGATTGACTGTGCTGCAATAACACCAACCGCTTCACCGGCCTGTACACGTTTACCGGTAGCCAGGTTACGGCCGTAGCAAAGTGCGCATACACCGCGCTTGCTTTCGCAAGTTAATACGGAACGGATCTCGATACCTTCTAACGGAGAGTTCTCGATACGTTTAGCAATTTCCTCATCAATATCCTGACCTGCTGATACCAGTTGCTCGTTGGTGATAGGGTCAAATACATCATGTAATGATGTACGGCCTAAAATACGGTCATATAATGGCTCAACAATGTCCTCATTATCTTTAAGGGCAGTGGTGAATATACCGCGTAATGTTCCACAATCTGTTTCACCCACAATCATATCCTGGGCAACGTCATGCAAACGACGGGTTAAGTAACCAGCATCCGCTGTTTTCAACGCCGTATCCGCCAAACCTTTACGGGCACCGTGGGTAGAGATAAAGTACTCTAATACCGAAAGGCCTTCTTTAAAGTTTGATAAGATTGGGTTCTCGATAATCTCACCGCCCGAACCTGATTTTTGTGGTTTGGCCATCAGACCACGCATACCGGCTAACTGACGAATCTGCTCTTTAGAACCACGGGCACCCGAATCCAGCATCATATAAACCGAGTTGAAGCCCTGATTATCTGTAGACAGGATTTCCATCACATTCGCAGTTAAGCGATTGTTGATACGGGTCCAGATATCGATAATTTGGTTGTAACGCTCGTTGTTGGTAATGAAACCCATGTTGTAGTTGTTCATTACCTCTTCAACCTCACGTGAAGCCTGCTCAATCAAGTCAACTTTTTGTGCAGGGATGTTAACGTCTTGCAGGTTGAAGGATAAACCACCGCGGAATGCCATTTGGAAACCTAATTCCTTGATATCATCCAGGAACTGAGCTGCACGGGCCATACCAGTGTTTTTGACTACTTCACCAATAATATCACGCAGTGATTTTTTGGTTAACAGTTCGTTGATGTAACCTACCTCTTCAGGTACGTGCTGGTTAAATAACACGCGGCCTACAGTAGTTTCAATCAGTTTATTGACGATGCTGCCATCACGCTCTTTAACATTGGCTTTAACCTTGATAAAGGCATGCAGGTCAACTTTCTTTTCATTGTAAGCAATGATTACCTCTTCGGCAGAATAGAAAGTTAAGCCCTGGCCATTTACTACACGCTTCTCATCAGTTTTACGGCCTTTAGTAATATAGTAAAGACCCAAAACCATGTCTTGAGAAGGTACGGTGATTGGCGTACCGTTAGCAGGGTTAAGAATGTTGTGCGAAGCTAACATCAAAATTTGGGCTTCCAGAATAGCAGCATTACCAAGCGGTACGTGCACAGCCATCTGGTCACCGTCAAAGTCGGCGTTGAATGCGGTACAGGTTAACGGGTGTAATTGGATAGCTTTACCTTCAACCAGTTTTGGCTGGAAAGCCTGGATACCCAAACGGTGCAGCGTAGGCGCACGGTTTAATAACACCGGGTGACCTTTCAATACGTTTTCCAGAATATCCCAAACTAATGGGTCTTTGCGGTCAACAATCTTTTTAGCTGACTTTACTGTTTTAACCACACCACGCTCAATCATTTTGCGGATGATAAATGGTTTAAACAACTCGGCAGCCATATCTTTTGGTAAACCACACTCGTGTAATTTAAGGTTTGGTCCAACCACAATTACCGAACGGGCAGAGTAATCCACACGTTTACCTAGTAAGTTTTGACGGAAACG
>CAXYKR010000411.1:0-2823 GCA_964277815.1 uncultured Mucilaginibacter sp.
CTTCCGAGTTACCCATCTGTCCGTCGGGCAAGCCAACATCCATACCCGATGTTACCAGTTTAGAGTTTGGATACTTTTGCAGCATCTCATCAAAAAATGGTGTGTTAGCCATATAAATGGCGTTAGATTGGTCTTGACGGCCGTAACCCCAGCCATCCAGTATCAGTAAGGCAACTTTTTTGTTTTCCACGGCACAAATATAGAATTTTTGGTATAAAGCCCTTATTAACTTAACATCACCGGCGGTGTATGTTAAAGTATTTGATTAGTTACATTAAGCGTTCAATTCAAAAAAACTAAAATCTAAGTATTTGTTATACTTTTGAAACTTCAAAAAAATCAAAACTTGGACAAGCAACTTGTAGATGACTTTATAAATCGCGCCCTGGCCGAAGATGTTGGGGATGGCGACCATACCTCTTTAGCTACCATACCTGCCGGCACGCAAGGTAAAGCCAAACTGCTGGTAAAAGATACCGGCGTGCTGGCCGGTGTTGAATTAGCCCACGAAATATTTTTGATAGTTGACCCGGAGCTTAAGATAAACACTTACATCCAAGATGGCGCTTCAATAAAGCCCGGCGATGTGGTGCTTGATGTGCAGGGCAGTGTACACGCCATACTGAAAGCTGAACGGCTGGTATTGAACTGCATGCAGCGCATGTCGGGTATTGCAACCAAAACACGTGAAGTGTGCGATTTACTTGAAGGCACCAATACACGGGTGCTTGATACTCGTAAAACTACACCGGGCTTACGGTACCTCGAAAAGTGGGCGGTGCAAATTGGCGGCGGTGTGAACCACCGTTTTGGTTTATATGATATGATACTGATTAAAGATAATCATGTGGATTACTCAGGAGGCATTAAGCAAGCTATTTACAACGCACAAGACTACCTGAAGGCCGAGAATAAAAAATTACCTATTGAAATAGAGGTTAGAAACCTGAGTGAATTGGACGAAGCCCTACAAGCCGGCAGTATTGACCGCATAATGCTCGACAATTTTAATCTGACCGACCTAAAGCAAGCGGTCGACATTATTGGCGGAAGATACGCTACCGAAGCCTCGGGCGGGATAACAGCCGAAACCATTGCTGATTATGCAGCCTGCGGCGTTGATTATATATCGGTAGGCGCCCTTACTCACTCTGTAAAAAGCCTCGATTTAAGTTTAAAAGCCGTAAAAGAATAAAAACCTTTACTATCAGCTTTGATTTAGTATTATTGTGACAAAATGATATCTGTTCCCTCTGTTTTAATTCTTATTCTGGCTTATTTATTCGGGTCAATACCTACTGCGGTTTGGGTTGGCCAAGCTTTTTATGGCATAGATGTAAGAGAGTACGGCAGCGGTAACGCAGGGGCCACCAACACCTTCAGGGTATTGGGTAAGCAGGCCGGTATACCCGTTATGCTGATTGATATACTAAAGGGTTATACAGCTACCAACTTAGCTTACCTGCTTAGTGTAACCACAATCGGCAGCCATCATTCTGCTGCATTTATCAATTATCAATTAGCTTTAGGTATTGCTGCAGTAATGGGACATTTGTTCCCGGTGTTTGCGGGTTTTAGGGGAGGTAAAGGTGTAGCCACCTTGTTTGGAATGGTTTTGGCTATACACTTACAAGCCTCGTTGCTTTGTGTGGGAGTATTTATTGCGGTGTTGCTGATAACTAAATATGTATCATTAAGCTCAATAATGGCAGGTTTTACTTATTCTATCGGAGTTACGTTTATTTTTCCGGTGTATATTAAATCAGTCATTATATATAGCATGTGTATATGTGTATTAATATTGGTGACACATCAAAAAAATATAGAGCGGTTGTTGAAAGGCAAGGAGTCGAAAGTGAACCTATTTAAAAGCAAATTAGCCTAACTAACTACCTATGAAAATTGCAAAACCATTAATGGCCTTTATTGCGGCCCTTATCTTTTTGGGCTGTTCAACCGTGCCCTTAACCGGACGTAAACAATTTTTAGCTGTGAGTGATTCGCAAATTAATGAATCAGCAGCTACAAGTTACCGTCAATTATTATCCGATCCTAAAACCAAGGTAATTACGGGTTCGTCCGATGCCCAGCGAGTTAAACGTGTAGGCAACCAATTAGCAGCTGCCATACAGCGTTACCTGAACCAAAACGGTTACGGCGACCAATACAACTTTCAGTGGGAATTTAATCTGATACAAAGCCCGGAAATAAACGCATGGTGTATGCCCGGAGGTAAAGTTGCGGTTTACAGCGGCATTTTGCCTATCACCCAAGACGATGCCGGTTTAGCAACCGTTATGGGTCACGAAATTGGCCATGCTATCGCCAAGCACTCTGCTGAGCGCATTTCACAGCAATATGTTGCACAAGGCTTAGGCGCTGCGGTAGGTGTTGCTGCTAACAATTCACAATCGGGTTTATTAAGAATCACTAACGCATTATACGGAACAGGTAGCCAATTGGCTTTACTGCACTACAGCCGTGCACAGGAAAGCGAGGCCGACCGTTTAGGCTTAACCTTTATGGCCATGGCGGGTTACAACCCTAATGCTGCTGTAGGTTTCTGGCAACGCATGGCTGCTAAAAGCGGCGGCGGCGCGCCACCTGAGTTCTTAAGCACTCACCCGTCTGACGAGACACGTATTCGCGATATTCAGGCCCGCATACCGGAAGCGATGAAATATTACAAAAAATAATATCTCAAAAAATCCAGCACTCAAAGCTGGATTTTTTGTTTAGTTAATTTTAACTTCTAGATATTATAACGTGCCGAAGATAAAATTTTTGCAAGCCGAATGGCGAGACCTGCTGATGGTCAATTAT
>CAXYKR010000412.1:0-3398 GCA_964277815.1 uncultured Mucilaginibacter sp.
TAATTAAGTAGATTTCCAGCTGCCTAACAACCGGCGCAGCAAAATAATTTCGGCGGTGTGGTAGGCGGTATGGTCGGCCACTTGCAAAGCTTCGCGCAGCAAGTTTTGCCCGGTACCATGCGGAATAGGATGATACAAATCGCCAGCTTTTACCAGCGCAATCATCTCATTTAAATCTTTTTCTATCTGTTGTATCGATTGGTTCCAGGCTTCATCATCTTTAGGAGCTGATTCCTCAGGCCAGTATTCATCCGGCCACTTCGGCGACTCATGGCCCGCATCTTTACTAAACTCCAGCATATCCCATTGCGCAATACGAATATGCTCTACCAATTGCCAGATACTGTAAGGTAGTCCGTGCGGCTTTTCGCCTCTTTGCTCGGCCGGTAAGTCTTTCAGGGCATTTTTTAAATGTGCATGTGCTGTACCACCCCGCAGCAGCTGCTCTAATTCGGTAAGTAAAATTTCGTGCTGAGCCATAATAGTGTTTTTCTTCACAACAAAGTATCTAAAACTTGGTTGGCAAAATGTGATTATCGCTTTTACCAGCCCGGTTAAGGTTTTATATTTATTGTACGCATGATTAAATGGCTTAAACGTATAGGCTTAGCCGGTTTCCTGTTTTTTCTGATTAAAGGTTTAATCTGGATTGGTATCCTTTTCTACATTAAATCGTGCACAGACAAGAAAAAAGAAAAAGCCGGAAACATTGCTCTGCCCGTTGTAACTTTTACTTCTTATAAGTTTCGCGCATAGCTTTAAACTCTGAGCCGGGTTTCCATTTAGGCCATAGAGTAGTTGACGATGCCAATTTATAACCTACCTGGTAAAGCAACTGCAAATCCTGCAGCGTTCCGCTAACGTCCCAGGTAGCCACATCAAACTCATCCGACGGTTTATGGTAATGATTAGCGGTAAAGTCGTTATGCATTTTTATACCCACGGCTTTGCCTTTGTTTACTAAATCAACGCCGCTTTCGGTATATAAAGCCGGAATACCCACTTTAGCAAAGTTGAAATGGTCTGACCGGAAATACATGCCCTTGGCCGGGTCAGACTCCGGTGCAATGTAACGCCCTTGCGCTTTAGCCGCCTGCTGCAGGTAATCTTCCAGTTCAGACTGCCCATAACCTACCAAGCCAATATCTTTGGTTTTACCGTACGGATAAAACATATCCATATTAATATCAGCCACGGTTTTATCTTTCGGGAATACCGGATTTTCAGCATACCACGCTGAGCCCCACAAACCTTGCTCTTCGGCCGTAACAGATAAAAACACTACGCTGCGGGCAGGCTTCACTTTACTTTGTTTAAATACCCGTGCAAGTTCCAGTAACGCTGCAGTACCACTGGCATTGTCTACAGCACCGTTATAAATCGTATCGCCTTTTGCATTCGGCTTGCCTATGCCTAAATGGTCCCAATGCGCCGAATAAATAACGCATTCATCAGGCTTTAGGCTACCGGGTATCATGGCAATTACATTTTGCGATTGCTTGTAGGTAGCATTTACTGCTAATGATGTGCTTAATTTTAATGGCAGTGGCTGGGCTTTAAAGCTATTTTGTAAAGCGCTGTTAAGCAAAGTTTTGTAATTAGTGCCGCAGGTTTGCAAAAGCCGTTCGGCAGCGGGCAGGGTTAGCCAGCCCTCTATAGCACATTTGTAACTCTCGTGCCCCCGGCTGTCGAGATATAATTTGGTTGCCCGCCAGCTATTTTGTACCACGCCAAAACCATACGCCGCCGGGCCGGTATCATGAATAATCAAACAACCTTTAGCACCATGACGGGCAGCCTCGTCGTATTTGTAAGTCCAGCGGCCGTAATAAGTCATGGTTTTACCTTTAAACTGCTGTCGGTCGTAGTATCTGGGGTCATTAATCAGTACTACTACTATTTTATCTTTCACATCAAGCCCCGCATAATCATCATGATGAAACTCCGGAGCGGTAATGCCGAAACCTGCAAACACCAAATCCTCATTTTTGAGGTCGATAGCCCGTGATGTGCGACGTGTCCAAAGCACATAATCTTTCCCGCCTTCTAAATTGAAGTTAGCATCAGCCGTACTGATATTCATCGTATTCTGCGGGTTACAGCTAATGGCTACCATGGGTACTTGCTGTACATAGCTACCTTTGTTACCAGGTTTTAAACCTAAATTGATGAATTGCTTTTCGAGGTAAGCTACCGTTTTAGCTTCGCCGCGGGTAAACGGCATACGGCCCTGCATATCATCGGCCGATAATGCTTTAACGTAATTAGTATAGGAAGCAGCACTGAATGCCGGATTTACAGCCGTATTTTTTTGAGCAAAAGCCGAACAAGCGATGCCCGAAGCAATGATGCCAAGCCTGGCTGATTTTAAAAATTGAGACATAAAAAAACAGTGTATGGGATGATACACTGTCTAAAATAATAATTTTATACCGGATGTTACTTGTTCAAATAAGCTTGCAGGTCATTCAATGCTTTTTCCCAGCCTTCTTTATGTGGCGTAATTGATTCTTCGTTTTCAAAGTTCTCTTGCACCACGTGGATTTTGCTGCCTTCGCCTTCGCTCATGAACTCAATGGTTAAAACGTGCTCGCTTGGTTTAATTACTTCGGCCGGCACGTCCCAGTTCCAGCTGTAAACCAGTTTTTCATTTTCTTTTACTTCTTTGTACTCACCGGTAATTACCAGGGTAGTTTTATTTTCTTTACCTGCAAACTCGTATTTAAGCTTACCGCCTTCTTTAATATCGAGTTCTACGGTGGTCAGGTGGTTTTCTGAAGGCTTCCACCATTGCTTCAAATCTTCGGGTGTTACCCATGCTTTGTACAGCTCCTGTACGGGCACTTTAAAATCTTTTTCTGCTTCTAATTTCAATGCTGTGGTTTCCATAGGGTTAAATTATTTTCTTTTTAACCACAAGCCAGGAATAAAATAGTTTCAGAAAAAATCAAACCTTATGGCTCTTTATATTTTAAGTAATTTTGAACATTGATATAATTGCCATTACATGGGATACCCGAGCTTACGTGCCTGCCTTACTGATTTAGAGAAAAACGGCCACCTGATACGCATCAAAGAAGAAGTTGACCCTTACCTACAGATGGCAGCCATACACCTGCGCGTTTACGAGCACCAGGGGCCTGCCATTTTGTTCGAGAATGTAAAAGGCAGCCGGTTTCCGGCAGCATCCAATCTGTTTGGTACACTTGACAGGTCGCGGTTTATTTTCAGGGATACGCTTCAAAAAATAAAAACGCTGGTTGATTTAAAAACAGACCCTATCAAGGCCATCAAAAAACCGTTCAGCTATGCCAACGTGGCGCTTACAGCCCTTTCGGCTCTACCCATGAAAACGGGTAAAAGTGCACCTATCAATTTCGGCCGCACGCAAGTCAGCG
>CAXYKR010000413.1:0-5713 GCA_964277815.1 uncultured Mucilaginibacter sp.
AAAAGCCCGGCATCGCGCCAGGCTTTTTAGTTTTCAAGCATAGCGTGTAATCAATTTACGCTGCCGCCTCTTTACCTTTGCCGTCCAACCGCTTTATCAAATCATTGCCAACTTTTTGAAAACCCACCTCAATATATCTATGCGTCAGCCAGGCAATGACAGCCGACAGAAGCAATACGGCGATGAAAACCAACACAACTTGCTCGGCGGCCTGTGCTTTACTCGTCGCTAACTTGATAAGCCCCAACCGGTCTATTACGTATATGGATGCAAAATGCACAATGTAAAGACTGTAGCTTAATTTACCGACGCCGGCAATCATACGCCAAAATATGCTGCTTAGTTTAGCGTAGCTAAGCCCTAAAGCCAGTATTATAAAGCAAGCGGCAACCCATATGTGCTCTGATATACTTACCTTTCCAGTTAAAATTTCCATTAAAAGAAACGCAAAAATAGCCAAGAGCGAGCCTGCGGAAATCTGTTTTTCTCTCTGCAGCAAGAAGTAAAATATTATACCTAACGCAAATACAGGCAGCTGGCTTGGCAGGTACATATATGCGAATTCAGATAGCAAACCAGGAGCTTCCACATGCGTATACTTAAACAACATGTATTCGCATATCTTTTTAATCACCAGAGAAAGTGTGAAGAAATTAATTGCCCCTCCCATTGTTTTAATCGCGGAAAACAGAAACGGGACGAGCAAATAAAACATCATTTCAACCCCAATAGACCATCCACCGGGAACAACGCTATTAATACTTTCAGGGTCTAGGGCATTGGTGAAAGTGAGATTCATAATGATAGCCTTTAAACCTAAAGGCTTGCCCCCTGAAAAATAAGTTGGACCCGTGCCTATTTGCCACAAATAATAAAATATCGCCAAGTAGTACATTGGGGCAATTCGAAAGAACCTGCGTATAAAGAAATTGCGGTCAACCTGAGTTTCCATACCTGCCCTTCCATTGTAAGAATAGAAAATGGTAAATGCGCTGGCAATGAAAAATAATTGAACTCCATACTTGCCGGCGGAGATCAAATCAGCTGCAATTTTTGGAAGAATGCTGGTATTAATCTTTAGCCCAACATGAACCAATATAACGGCCAATATTGCAAGTCCGCGTAAAACATCTATGTATAAAAACTTATTCTTTTTCTCCACTGTATGCGCTTTGGTTTAGGGTGTTCTAAAAAATATCAGGGCAAAGGTAAAACAAAAAAACCGACTCAGTGCCAGGCTTTGATGTTTAGCTTGATGGTGGCTTAATCTTATTAATAATTGGCGTTGTCCATCGCTGTACGCCTATCGGCGTTGTAAAATGCGCACCGTCTGTCGTGTTTTCGTATATTTTCGCAAACGATAGATCAGGATTGCTCCATTGGTCTACATATTCTACAGCTTGCTCTATGGCTACCGCTTTAATAGCATCGGCGTACGGCTGCATCATAGAAACATTAAGTTCACCCCCACCGCTGCCGTTACGGTTACGGTCGGCCCTTACCGCCGGTACTATGCAAATAATTCTTTCAATATTGCTTTGAGCCTTCGCTAATTCAATCATTCGCCTGTACGCCCCCCTAAGGGTTAAAATATCTTGAGTTCCTTGATTACCTATCGGTACCAAGTAGTGATAGTCGTTTAAGCCGGGCTCTATGATAAACACCCTTATATTTCGGTTAGCCTCCAAAAAGCTCGGCAATGCATCTATCGCAGGTACGCGGTATGTACCGTCACCCTCGGCATTGTCGGTTCCACTGGTTGCGCACCTGCCGCTTACGGCATTAGACACCAGAACCATGTTCAACGCTTGAGCTACAGGATTAAGTAACAAAAACGGCGGCGTACCAAAACTATCTGCTATGACACCCAAAACACTACCGTTGTAATCCGGTATAGGTGAGGTATAAGTGAAGGCCGGGGATAGTGCAAATTCGCCCGATTGCCACTTGCCGGCAACGCGCCTTACGCGGACTTTTATATAGCCTTCGGCCCGGTCAATGTTTCCAATATCGATGCCATTTTGAGGATAAGGTATTAATTCGCCATCACCTTTTGAATATTCAAAATCCGAATAGTTATAACCATCAAGAGCGGCAATTAAGGTATTGTCCTTGTCATTGGCGGTCAAGACGGGTGCCGGTGGAATTAATCTTGGCTCTATTCCCTGTAGAGCACATGCCAGTAGTAAATATTGTGTAAGATTGCCCCTCATCTCTTTAAACGTTTGAAGTACTATCCGCTTTTAATAATACCTTAAGCTTGCCGTTTATACTGCCCGGTTTATTATCATCATAGAACACGCCAACAATGTAGGCTTTGCCGTTAAACTGCAAGCCGCTGGTATAAACGAGCGTTTTATTGACATACACAGTAAATACGCCGTTAATACGTTTGATGTCAATGCGCGGCTCCGAGGCTACGTTTTGCGCCAACTTCATATTGCCCGACTCAAAGATTCGGAAGATAGAACCGTTGTAATAAGCCTGTAATTTAGGCACCCCAAACAGCTCTGAACCGTCATCGGTCATAACTGTATCGTGGACACCCATCATTGCGTTGTCGCCAGTTACTAACGTTTCGGGCTTGGTAATGGTAAAATCTGTGTTAGCATTTACAGCCTTGTTTGCGGTTGAGGCTGATGTTTTATTATTGCTAAGTATAAACGTTGACGCATCCCAATTCGCTTGTCTAATAATGTGGCTTCCAAAATCAACAGGCTTACCGTCGGTGAGGGTGAATTTTTTCGTATTAAAGACAGATGCTGACCTTTTTAAAGTATCTGTTTCTCTCAAGTAAATCTCAATCCCACTTAAATCTACCTCAACGTCGCCTACGTTTACATTTAAGCTGGTTGGAATAATAGGCGCAGCTCCATTGATAATTATACGATAATCGCTAACTGGTCTACCAGACGGCGGTTCCGCTAATTTGAATATATCGTTATCATCATCATAAGACTCGATTTCGCCTGGCGGGGTTGCATCCTGTTTAATAGGTGTAATAACAACAGGCTGGCCTCTTTTTGTAAATTTTTTAAACTCGCCAGACTCGTCATAAACATCACCCGGCTGCACTACCTTATACCCGTTCTCTACTACGGGTACAAAGGTTCTTGTGTCTTTAGCGCTTATCTTAATTTGTTTGCCCGCAAAAATAGGTCCGTCCTGACCATTAATCTGCTCTATCCATTTAGCACGCGGCGGTGGCGTGCCTGCGACATCCATATCTAAAATTACCTCAACACCCGCTTCAACTTCCCTACTTTGCGACTGCGATTCGATTGCGGCCTGCGCAGCTTCGCCCCGTCTTATCGATGCAGGTTTTGTCCAGGCAATCAGATTCGGGTCTTTGGGATGCACAAAGCCAAACACGTAAATGTCGGCTGTGTCGGATAAGATAGGAACCGGTAACGCAGCTGCTTTAATACCATCCAGCACGTCACCGTTTTTAATGGCAATTACATCCTTATACCCTATAGCAGTCGCAATCACATCGGCAACATCACCCTCTAAATACGCCCCGCCTTGCGGCTCGGTCAGGATTTTAGGCGGCAATACCAGGTCGCTGGCTTGTGATACAATGAATAGGCCACGACCTGTATTATCCAAGTCATCTTTAGTCTGAATACCGATAACCATGGTTGGCTTTACAGGGTCAATGGGTACCTCATAGCCGTCAATCAAAAATTTTGCATCTGCTTTCACCGGGGTGATAACACCCATAATCATTTTACCGTTCGGTAAGTTAATGACACTTATGCTTAAGTCATCAACAAGGTCGTGACGGAAACGATACTGTTTATCCGCATCCAGTATATTGCCGAGGATAGGCTTAAACTTTTCGGCATTACCAAACAGCAATTCATCAAATAGGTCCCCCAGGCGAACGACCTGAAATGAATTGCCGGTCACCACCTTACGGGTATCGGTAATCCACAATCTTAATTCGTCTAAGTTATAAGGTCCCTCCAAAGGGGCCATAGTTGCTGGTGCGAGTTCCATTATATTAAAATTATTTGATTGTCAACGGTAATGTATTGGCCGTCAATTTTTAAAACCTGTAACTTAGGTGTTGCCACGGCAATCGGAGGTTTTACTATAAAATCTCCCTGCATAAGCTTAGTATCAGCCGATGGGGTAGTCTGAGTGAACTCATATGTATATAAGCCCGGATCGATAACCATCTCATCAGCCGGCTTTTTAATGCGCAGAATATTGTTCTCTTCAGCTGTGATATCCAATGACGAGGAGAAAATTAAAACAGTTTTATCTTCTTTTTCATTAGTCACCACCAGGCGAAACACGCCATCTGTGGGGTCGACCGGTTTACGGTCAAACAAAGATTTCCAGCATCTTAAAGCGATATTGAATGCAAGCCCGAACTCCAAGGTCATATTCACCCTGTTTTTGGGGAAAGCCTGCGTTTCATATAGCTTTCCGCTTGAAGTATCATTTATCGGATTGGCTTTCATAAAGCATTAATCAACTAATTCTGGATTGTAGACGATAGGAGCCGACGCCAGCGCTTTTTGAATAGGCAACTTAACGCCTTTAGCATCCGCAATGAGCACGGCGGCCTTTGCATTGATGACCGTCAGCATTGCTGCTTTGGCATCCGGGTCTACCGCCTCAATGTTTTTGATGATGATATCAGCCCAGCCCATCAGCGTAATAAATTTAGCTAGCGCAGTTCTAAACGCAGCTAACGCGATGTCATCAAGATGAGTTGGCGTTGCAGCAACAATCGCATCCAAAAGTTTGCTGTCTGCTACTGCCTTAATCTGATTGGCTACATCTTTGCCGCTCGCTAAAGCTGCCTTAATTTTTGAGGCTGCATTGGTTATCCACAGCCATATCTTTTTAAGCATATACTTCGAGGTTACTGTTTAACATTCACGTCCACCTGGTCGGTCTTGATGACCGTTTCGGTCACCTTGCCATCCGGGGTCTGGGTTACGGTTTTCGTGGGAGCGGCTGGGGTAAGAAAGTTTTTAGCAATGTAGCCCAAGCCGCCGGCAACAGCGGTCATGCCGATGGTTTGCCAGTTGAATTTGAAACTACCCGTTTCAATCGTTTGCTGAATTAAAAAAAGCACCGGCGTGATGACGGCCATGAGCAAACCTTTGAGCACATCATGCCAGTTTAAACTGAATATTGGAGATTGTTTCATGTTTACTTTTATAGATATTTTTCGTTTACCCATCCCTGCAGTTTGCCAAATTCGACGAATCGCCAATCTCTGTCTTCACTGAGCAGCATAACCTTTGAGCCTTTTGGCAAGACGCGGATAACGTCGAATTGAGTACCGGCCCCAGCTCTAATATTTACATCGGCGGTAGTGGTTAACTCGTTTCTTTTGATTTTTTCGATGTTCACGTATGGCGTGCCGGTCATAAAATCGCCGGAGATACGCTTTACCTGGAGCTGTTTTAACGTTAGCCCAAATGTTTTTTGGAAATGAGGCTTGTCGATTATACTCGACCAATCGCCGCCCCAAATCCAACCGTACTTTTTGAAGATGGCCACGCATTCCATCCAGTCAGCAACACCGTCACCGTCAAAATCTTTAACATCGTTCCAGCTGGCCTCTTTGCCGTCCAAAATCAGCGCGATGTCTAATGCTAGTCCGTAGTTGTGCATGCTACTCCAAGCCGGGGCATTGGTGACCTTATAGCCCAACGGCCGGGTCTTGCTTACGCCGTCAGGATTCTTC
>CAXYKR010000414.1:0-7798 GCA_964277815.1 uncultured Mucilaginibacter sp.
GTTTTTTCATGTAAACCAATAGTTAGTAAATTGAGGGTTAATTTACTTTAAAATGCATGTTAAACCAAAAGAGGCGCCCGCAAACGCACCTCTTAAAGCTATTGTAATACAGAGTTTACAAAATTGATGAGTTGCTACTCGTTTACAGAATGCGGTGGATGTTTTTTGAAATGAAAGTACGAATAGACTGTTGGCCATAAAGCCATAATCAATGTAAGGCCAAGAAAAACCTGGTGAGCTAATGTTGCAGGTAAGATTAGCGTAACGATAGTGATGAGGATGCCGCCTGCAAACCAAATTTTTCCGGCAAGCTGATGAGTGGCACGCCAGGTTTCCTCGCTTTCCAGCGTCCACGGGGTGCGCACACCGGCAAAGTAGTTTGGCTTAACACTGTACATCAGGTTACCTAAAAACGCAAAGAAAATACCTAAAAGCGGCAGCATGATTTTCTCAAATTCAAATTGACTGCCGGCGCTTCCGATGATGGCTATTTGGATGACTACAAATAGCAAAGACATCCCTATAAATAAGTTCCGGAAGAGGCCTGCACTGTATTTCGCTTTCTTTTTAGGGTCTATTTGCGGCAAAAATCTAACTAATAAAGCTGTAGCTATGCCTATGCCAGTCAAAAGCAGCAAGCTCATCAGCAGCTCGTGAAGCGTACCATAGCGGTCGGCCTTGCCATTGGCATTGAAATGCAAGGGCACTCTGGCAGGTAGCGTTGGGTAAACTTTGTACAAATAAGCAAAAGGCAATATCCACAAAAGGGTAACAACGACGTCGAGCCTGTTAAAATTTTTCATATCACTATTTTTGATTGGTGAACTGCAAAATCCATTTGAGCATCTCATCCATTACTGTAGTATTGATCGAGTAGCAAATAAACTGTCCTTCTTTTACCGACACCACTAAATTGGCCTGCCTTAGTATATCTAAATGATGAGAAATGCTTGGCTTCGAAATGTTGAAACGCTTGGCTATCTCTCCTGCTGTCAGGTCTTTCTCCTTAAGCATCTCCAGAATTTCACGCCGGGTAGCATCATTCAGCGCTTTAAACAATAAATTCATTTCAATATTTAGATAAATGTCTAAATACTATGTTACAAAAGCAAATTTAAATCTGCTTTTGTAACATAAATGAGGTGTACGGCTATTTAGCCAAATACTTATAAATCGCCATGACGTCTTCATCGCCTAAGCCATCATCTTGTGCCTGCTTAAAGCTATTATAAAGCGGTTCGCTTAGAGGCACATCCAACCCTTGGGCACGCGCCAGGCGTAAGTCTTTAGCCAGATGTTTTAATGCAAACGCTGCCGGAAACTCGCCTTTGAGAATAGCCGGCGATTTTAATTTGGTAATGCCGTTACCAACTGCACCTTCGTTAATGATGGTGAGCATATCTTCGGTTTTAACGCCATTAGCTTTAGCAAATAACACGGTTTCGGCTAAGCCTTGCAAGTTTAAGCCCAATAAATAGTTGATGGCCAATTTAGCTGCGCTGCCTGTCCCTATCGGGCCAAGATGCAGCGACAGTTTACCTAGTTTATCAAGCACTGGCTTGGCTTTTTCAAAAGCATCGGTTTCGCCCCCGGCCAGAATAATCAGGGTGGCATCCTGCGCGGGTTTCACACTGCCCGATACCGGCGTTTCTAAAAAATCAGCCTCTTTTTCTTTGCACTGCTCATCTAAATATTTCGAAGTTTCGGAAGAAACCGTACTTACGTTGATGAACAGCTTACCGCTGACGTCGCCGGCTAAAAGGCCATCTTCGCTATTGAACATTTTTTTTGCAGCGTCATCATCGGATACCATCACAAAGATGATATCATTATCTCTAGCCAATTGCGACAATCCGGCAGCTGATTGTGCACCTGCATCTACCAAAGGTTTTTCTTTATCGCGGGTGCGGTTAAATACCTGTACCGGATAGCCTGCTTTAATTAAGTTGCCTGCCATTGGTATGCCCATATTGCCTAAACCGGCCCAGCCAATTTTTACTGTACTCATGTAGTGTTTAATATTGTTTAGCTCATGAACAAATCGGCCGGTTATAAGTTTAGCTTGCAACATCCGGTTCATGAGACATTTTAAATTCCTTTTATCACTGCTCGTTATTGCGCTCATCTGCCGGACTACCCAAGCTCAAATCACGGAAACACAGGGCTGGTTTTTTTTATCGCATACCCAGACACTTAATAAAAAATTTGATTTGCTGGCCGATGTGCAAACCCGCTCGGCCAATCAATTTAATTACCTGACTACCCTGCTCTTGCGTGGGGCACTAAGCTACAATCTCAACACTAAACAATCAGTGGCTTTAGGCTACGCTTATAAAGGTGATTGGGAAAAGGACGACATACCGGCAACTGTCTATAGTCACGAAAACCGCATCTACGAGCAATACATCTATGAGTTTAAAATACGGCGTGCCGAAATGATGTTTCGTACACGTTTGGAGCAACGCTGGCTACACGAAGATGCCACCAGTTTTTCGCAACGGGGGCGTTTGTTTTTGAGTGCGCAAATACCTTTGATTGCTGATACGGCATTTAAAAAAGGCCCGTATTTAGGCGTTCAAAATGAGCTGTTCCTAAACGTTCAAAACAGGGCTAGCGTAAATAATTCAGTCTTCGACCAAAACCGGGTGCTTACCTCATTAGGTTACCGCTTTGGTAAAAAAATGGACGCCGAGCTGGGCTATCAGTTTTGGTATCAGAAAGAAATGGATGCAAGTTTCCGCCGGAATGTTATTCAGTTGATGCTGACTACGCATTTCTAAAATCCTGTATAATTTACCAAAATTATACATCTTTGCAGCATGAGTAAATTGTGGCAAAAAACTACCGATGTTAATCAATTAGTAGAAAACTTTACTGTAGGTCGCGATCGCGAATTTGACCGGCAGATGGCGGCGTTTGATGTGTTGGGTTCGCTGGCACATACCCAAATGCTGCAAACCATCAACTTACTCAGCGCCGAAGATTTGCAACTGGTGCAAACCGAACTCAAGAAAATTTACCAGGATATCCAAAACGATAGCTTTGAGATTGAAGCTGGTGTTGAAGATGTGCACTCGCAGGTGGAGTTGTTGCTTACCCGCCGCATTGGTGATGCCGGCAAAAAAATTCATAGTGGCCGCTCGCGCAACGACCAGGTTTTGGTTGACTTGAAACTCTTTTTCAGAAGCGAGTTGCAACAGGTAGTAGAGAGCGTACAACAGCTTTTCAATCTTTTATTGGAACTGAGCGAAAAACACAAGGAAGTATTGCTTCCCGGTTATACCCATTTACAGGTGGCCATGCCTTCGAGTTTTGGCTTGTGGTTTGGTGCCTACGCCGAAAGTTTGGTTGACGACCTCGAACTGGTGCTGGCCGCGTATAATATTACCAATAAAAATCCTTTGGGTTCGGCAGCTGGTTATGGCTCATCATTCCCTCTAAATCGTACCCTTACTACACAGTTGTTAGGCTTTGCCGATTTAAACTACAACGTGGTTTATGCACAGATGGGCCGTGGTAAAACAGAACGCATTATTGCACAGGCCTTATCAGCCGTTGCAGCTACGCTGGCAAAAATGGCTATGGACCAGTGCTTGTACCTGAGCCAAAATTTTGCATTCGTAAGTTACCCGGACAATTTGACCACCGGCAGCAGCATCATGCCGCACAAAAAGAACCCGGACGTATGGGAAATTATGCGTGGTAAATGCAACCGTTTACAAGCGCTGCCTACCGATGTAGTAATGATGACTACCAACCTGCCTTCGGGTTATCATCGTGAGATGCAGTTGTTAAAAGAGCTGGTGTTCCCGGCGTTTGCCGAACTGAAAAGTTGCCTGCAAATGGCGTATTTTATGCTGCAGCATGTGGAGGTGAAAGGCAATATCCTGGACGACCCGCGATATGCTTATTTATTTAGTGTAGAAGAAGTTAACCGTCAGGTTTTAGACGGCGTGCCCTTCCGCGATGCCTACAAACAAGTAGGCATGGCTATTGAGCAGGGAAATTTCCAACCTGATAAGCAAGTGAATCACACCCATGAGGGCAGTATAGGCAATTTAGGTAACAGCCACATTGCTGATACCATGGCCGGGCTATTACAAAAATTCAACTTTGAGAAAACTGCAGCGGCTGTAGATAGCTTATTGAAATAATATCTGTAGAAACATGAACGGACAAAACCGCAACGACATTTATCCTGGCCTGGAAGTAGACATCATTTTGAAGAAAGACCAGCGCAGCGGTACGCTTACCCGTGGCATCGTCAAAAATTTGCTCACCAGTGCCGCTTACCATTCCAGGGGTATCAAAGTGCGCCTGGAAGACGGTCAGATTGGCCGCGTGGCTTACATTGTGGACGACGAAGATTAAACTTACTATTTACACTACATCATATGCCAACTGCCGGAAGAAGTGAAACTCAAAAAAAGCTGCCGTTTCACATCGATGCTCATCACCGGTTAATTACCGCCATCGTTGTTGGTATAGTGACCGCCTTTGTGGCTAAGGATTTTTTACCCAATACCGAGACTATCCTGGTGACCTGGATGTGCTTTGCACTCGTAAATATTGTGTTTGACTGGTGGATTATTTTAAAAGCTCACCCGCAAGAAGTGCGCAAGATGGCTACCATACAAGACTCCAGCCGCACCATTATATTTTTATTTATCGTAGTAGGTACAATCATTAGTTTACTATCGATTGCCTTCCTCATGAAATCGCCTGAGCATGCTACGTCCAGTCAGGTTACCTTTCATGTGCTGCTAAACATTTCCTCTGTCGTAATTTCGTGGTGGCTGGTGCACACGGTGTTCACCCTGCGTTATGCGCATAACTATTATGACAAGGTTGATGATAATGGTGAAGAAAAGCCGGGATGCGGTTTGAAGTTTCCGGGTGAGGATAAACCTGATTACATGGATTTTGTGTATTTTAGTTTTAACCTCGGTGTGGCCTTCCAGGTTTCGGATGTTGCCATCACCTCATCAAAAATGCGCCGGTTAGTTTGGGTGCATAGCTTAATTTCTTTTGCTTACAACACCGCCATTGTAGCGCTTACTATTAATATTGTCTCGGGATTGCTATCTAATAAATAGTAGCTGCTAAAACGCCAAACCTTAACGTGGTATTTGAATAAACACGGATAAGTAATAATTACAATACGCAAGCGCAAAGCCCGCTAAACCTACAAGCAATTATTATCTTTGCCACGCAAAACAGCTAAGCGTGTAAGTTGTTACCTATTTATAATCACTCTTGATGTCGAAAAAGATACTTGTGCTGGATGATAACCGTGACATATTAGATATAGTTAACGAAGTATTGTCTTACGAAAACTTTGAAGTGCGCACTACTTCAATCAGCACCAATATATTAGAAATGGCCCGCGATTATAATCCGGACCTGGTAATACTCGATTATTTGCTGGCGGACGGCAATGGTGGCGAGATATGCAAACAAATTAAAGCCGACGAAGGCTTGAGCCACATCCCTGTTATTATCTTTTCTGCATACATTAACCGCAACGTTGATTATCCTTCGTTTGGTTGCGAAGCTGTTATCCCCAAACCGTTTGACTTAAATGAGTTGGTAGATAAAGTGAATAATCTGATTGCTCAAAATTAGCTGCGCCGGTAATCTGTTTGCTAAACCCATTGCTTAGATTTATTTAGAAAATAAAAGACATTTTCCTCAAAAGTAATTTACGCTCACAATAGCTATTTCTGCAAACAATAAGTTGTCGGTACCGGTTTTATGCTCAGTTATCAGATTGTAAGATAATTTGGCATTATGGCTAAACGGATAATGATTATTGAGGATGATGTGATTGAGCTTAACCGCTTTTCGTTATTGCTGGACTTAAAAGGCTTTGAAGTTTGCCCGTTGAGTCACTCCTACCGTTTTTTAACCGAGGTGAGCAGATGTAATCCCGATTTAATAATGCTCGACTCCTCATTAAGTGAGATAGACAGTACGCTAATTACACGAACACTAAAATCGCTCGACCAAGTCAAGAATATTCCGGTAGTATTGATTGCAGGCAAGAACCATGAGCAGTACACATACGCCTACAACACTGCCGAAAAAGGGAATTTAGATGAAGTCAAGACATCAGATATCTACTCTTTGATAAAAGATATTGAACTAAAGATGGCCAGTTAATCTTAGGCGCGAGGTGTTACCAGTCCATCACCCTGGCGCGCATCCGTTTAACGTAATGCCTTACATCGAGTACGATGCCCGCGCAGAAATAAAATATCAACGGGAAGCCCACTGCCAAAAACGACGAGTAAATAAAAAACAATCTTATTTTGGCAATAGATATATTAAAGCGCTCACCCAGATAGGTGCATACCCCGAACGAGTATCGTTCTAAAAAGGTTAAAAACTTCTGCATCATCTTATTTAAGATTTAATATATGATTTCCAACGCCGCACTGCAGACACTTTTTATGGTTGCAGTAACTATTTTTTAATTCCAGCAAAGCCTGCGATTCAAATGCAGTTTTTACTTTTACCCCCATCTCCTCAAAATCGTTAACCACGTGGTTGTGCTCAAACGGCAAACTCTCTAACAAAAGCAAACTTCGGTCAATGTATACCTCTTGCTGATGATGCCTGCCGTAGGCAAACAAAAACAAAGCTACTGTATTTATCAGCAATAAGTCTATCGACGCCTTACCAAAGTTTTTAATTGATGGTTTACTTTCTTGGTCAAACCTGTAATGGGTCTCCCAATAGCTATTAACGTCGATGTTGCTAAAAAGTTCTCTTACAACTTTTAAATCTTTGAATTCTAAAATTTTCGAAAACAAATGTTGTGATTGAATAATCAATGCCGCAAATTGAGCCAGCCTTATAGTTGGAAAATTTTGCGGACGGAGACGCATAAACTTCCACAAATGTTTTTCAATAGGGCTGAGTTGATATTTCTTCTGCAAAAATGCATACTCATTTTTGAGTCGTTGCGGGTATTCGTCCTGGTAATCTTCACCTAAAAATCCGGCCTGTCCAAAAATCAAGGCTTCGATCTGCAAAGCGTTATTCTTATGCTTGGCCAGGATGTTTTGCGGTAACGATTTAGCTAAAAGCTCGAAAGGCAAGGCATTGATACTAAAACCAAAATTGGCAGCTAAAAACTGGTAAAAGGTAGTTTCCCAATCGCCGTTATTATTCTTAAGCGCTTCGGTAACAACGGAAGCCTTTTTGTCAAGTCTTTCAACCAGTACCCTCGTTAGCCAATTGTGCAGCTTAATGCTGTTTATCGTTTTCAACGTGGCCTGGCATGGGATGATGCGCCGTTCGTTTACCATCACTAATTGATGATAGCGCAGGTATAAATCGACCGGGATGCGGTTTTGTAACTCCAAAGTTGGCAAAGCCCTGCCGTTAGGCGCTGCAATAGGTTGGTTATTGCGGTATACCACATGCAGTATTACATTGTCGTAAGCACTATCGTTGGTGTGGTGATGTTTGTCCCAATCTGATGCTGCTAAATGGATTTCGGTGTTTCCGGCCCAAACGGTGTCGCCTATTTTAATGCGGCTGTTGGAAAAATCGGGACCGGCGTTTAAGTTGTGCATCCCAACGGACAGAATCTCGAGCTGCTGTCCATCCATGGTAGTCAAATCTTTAAAATCGAAGAGCTTAAATTTCCATACATAATGCAAAAAGTCTTCGTTAAACACCATGAACGAAAATTAAATAATATTTATTAGTTTCTCAATTAAAATGCAAAACACAAGCCGTTTACCCCAAAATATGTAACAAATAAGTGATATGTATTCAGCTGTTTTTC
>CAXYKR010000415.1:0-23724 GCA_964277815.1 uncultured Mucilaginibacter sp.
GGCAGGCCGGGCACCTACTCAGCCAGTTTTATAAAAAAGACAAACTGGATTTATGGAAGGGGCTGCCCATTTTGCCGGCCGTTACCTCGCTCAGCTTAAACTATAAGAGCGACGCACTGATGTTTAACGGCTTCACCACGTTTAAAAATACCCGACCAATAAGTTACCTGGACTTGTTCCGCAAAATGAACCCGGTGCCTATTCAATTAAAAAACCTGTTTCCGACCACCACCGCTTACAGCAACAGTTACGCTATTGATGATGTGAAACGCTTTGAAAGCGAACTAACCAACTGGCAGCAGATTGCGGGTTTAGATATTGAGAAGAAAAGATTGTTCAACAAAATAAAAAGTGAAACCGGTGTACAGTTTGACCGCGAGTTTAATCGGCTGCTGGATAACGAATTTGCCGTGATTACAACCCGCTTTCAAGAGCGCGTTGCCATTGTTAAAGTAAAAAACGGCGGTACGTTAAGGCCTTACCTAAATAACATCAGCACCATGACGGCCAACGACGAAGTTGGGCAATTTAATTACGACCAGGTGCCGGTTTTTATATTAGGTGATGCCCTGGCCTATTTTAGAAAGCCTTATTTTATGGTGCTCGACAATTACCTGATTTTGGCTAATACCGAACGCGAGCTGAGCAATTACAAAGAGAATTATATTAACGGAGATTTTTTGATTAGAAAAGATGAATACGCCCGATTTAATAACCTTTTGGCACAAAGGGCTAACGTGGAGTTCTTTATTCATTTTGCAAACGCGGGTAATGTTTTCAGGCGGACATTGAAAACGGCTTACGCTAAAGCTTACCAACAGCAAGAACCCGGCTTTAAAAACTACTACGCCGCTGCCTATCAACTATCAGCTTCCGAAAACCAATTTTACACTAATTTGTGTATTAAGCTCAACTCTACTGATAGCACTACTTTAAGCAAATAAGCAAGGCCGCAAGCACGTGTATTTTGGCATGCTGCCCACACTAAGCTTTGGTGGTGCTTGCTGATACTAAACTGTTTGTAGCTTGATGAAGAAAATATTATTCTCGGTTTTACTTTTTTGTGCCGGTTTAGGCCATGCCTGGGCGCAAAGGTTTTCCATGTACAATACCGGCACGCTCTACGACTCGTTCGAGAACCCGTCGCAGGCGGCATTCATTGCCGATACTACCAAGAATTATGCGCTAAGCTTTATTGGTAATGCTAATATTTATGCTTACCTAACCGGCAACGCACAAACGCCTATTAAATCGCGCATCTTTTTAAATCAGGAAAATAATGCAGCTTTTACTTCAGGGCAAAATCAGTTTAATAATACCTTTGTGCAAACCAATGTGTATTTGGGCATGATTAAAATGTTTGCCTCATTAAGCGGACGGGTAGAGATAGGCGCCTCTTATCAAATTAAAACCAATGCCCGGGGATACGCCTCTGACGAAGCGGTTGATTTAATTAATGGCGGAAACAATTATACCAAACTGGTTGGGCGCAATGACATTTTTAACGGCCGGGCCTTTTATGAAGGCTTCCATCAGCTGAGCCTAACCTACCGCGAAAAAGTAACCCGCACCTTTATGCTTGGTGTAAAGCTGAGTACCTTGCTGGGTATAGACTACAACAAAATGGTGATTGACCGGTCGAGCGTGGGTGTAGCAGGCAACAGAGCCGTTCCGTTAGTGCAGGGCACTTACCAGGCTACGTATGTAGATGGCCGCTATCCCAAACGCGATTTACTGCCATCGTTGAGCAACCCGGGTATGGCTATTGGTGTTGGCGCTACTTTTTTGGCGCCGGGTGGCCTTATTTTACAAGGTAATATTAAAGATTTAGGCTTTATACATTGGGGGCGCCGGGCGGCTACCTATAGCTTTAACGCATTTGATAATACGCCAACCAACGGCAACGGACAGGATATTTTTAGGGAAACCATTACCCAAAACGGCTATTACAAAGGATTTACCAAGCCCATTATTGGCCGCGCCGAATTTGCCATGGCTAAAAAATTCATGTTTGGCAACGTGCTGTATCAGCCTTCCGCGCTTATATCGCAGCAACTGTATGGGCAAGGTGCTGCGCTGGCATTAATTAACCAGGTTGGCTTCGGCAAATTCAGCGCATCCATCAACGGTATCATGAATGAGGACAAAAAGTTTGACACTGGCTTACAACTCATGTATAAGAAACCTAATTTTGAGCTATTTATAGGCAGCGAACAGTTAGGCAACACCTTTAATTTATATAGTGCCAACAATGATAATCTCAATGCTATTAACAGTGCCCGGTCGCACTCAGGGGGAAGTATTTATTTCGGCTTTTCGTTTAAAATCGGGAAACTGATTGAGCGTTGGAAAAATGAAAGCTACTATCCTGATGGTTCAGAGCAAGGCCCGCTCGGCAAACGATGGAATGATATATTTAATCACTAAACCGCACTAAAGCGCCTTTTTACCGGCAATAAAATCTTTCAGGTAAAAAGGTTCAAAGTAAGCCACGTCTTCAAATTCAGCTGCCTCAAACTTCTTCTGAGCAGTTGCCGCCAAGTGCGCTGCAGAATTTACAAACCCGGTATCGAACTGGGCATTAGCGTAACGTCCTAATAAGTCCCTGCATTTTTCGGCGCCATCACCAAAAAACATTACGTGGTGGTCAGCTAATATATCTGCAAAGCTATGCTTATCTATAATCTCGGCCGATGTTGGCCTGATATAGTTACCTTGGGCATCAAATAATGCCGTATAAACCTCCATACGTCGGGCATCAATCATTGGGCATAATAAGGCAGCGCTGTTACCGGAAAGCTTTGCAGCCATACCATCAGCCATAGATTGCATAGTTTCTACCGCAATCAAGGGCTTGTCCAGCGCAAAACATAAACCTTTAGCGGTTGATACACCTATGCGTAAACCTGTATAAGAACCTGGTCCGCTGCTTACTGCTACAGCATCCAAATCGTTATAGGTTTTGCCAGTCGTGTTAAATAACTCCTCAATAAAAACGGTAATCACCTCGGCATGAATGTTTCGTTCATTCAGTTCTTTAATCGCCAAAATTTGCCCTTGCTGCGCCAACGCAACCGAGCATGATGTGGTAGCTGTTTCTATTAAAAGCAGTAAACTCATGGTCAAAAAAATTTAAGGTACCGGGTCGTGCCCATGCCCGCCCCAGGGATTGCAACGGCCAATGCGTTTTAAAGTAAGCCACCCGCCTTTAAATGGCCCATATTTACGTATAGCCTCCACACCATACTGCGAACAGGTAGGCGTATAACGGCACGATGACGGCAAAATGGGCGATATAACCGACTGGTAGATTTTAATGAGCAAAACAAAAAAATTGCCCAGCACCTTTTTAAACCACCTTAACATGGCTCGCATTAACTTGTTCGCAGGTTTGCAGCAATAGCTTAATCATCTTTTTATCCATAAACTTAAAATCGGTTATTTCTTTACCAATGTAGTTTATAGAAAAAATCAACTGCTGGTTTTGTTCTTGCAAAGGCGTATACAACAGCTCTTGTTTATGCAGGCGATAAGTTTCGCGCATACGTCGTTTAATCAGGTTGCGGTCAACCGCACGGCGGTACCTTTTCTTAGATACCGCAAACACTACTTGTACGGTAGCCGGCAATGCTGCATCGGCCTGTAGCCACGATACCCGGAACGGATAGCACAAAAAGGAAGAGCCGCTACGAAAAAGCTTCTCTAAAAGCTTTTTATTACATAGCCGCTCTTCCTTTTTAAAAGTATACATATTGCTTAAATGGTTAACCGGAAAAACTAAGATAATTACGGCACCAGCCCTGTTTAAAGGGCTAAGCAACCTGTATTATGCTTTATGACGACGCTCGTCAGATACTGATAATCTTTTTCTGCCTTTAGCTCTTCTTGCAGCTAATACTCTTCTGCCGTTAGCAGTAGCCATGCGCTCACGGAAGCCGTGTTTGTTTCTTCTTTTACGTTGAGACGGCTGAAACGTTCTTTTCATGATTGTTATATTGTAATTCGTTAATATCCTTAAAAACGGGAGTGCAAATTTAGCGTTTATATTTCAGTTTTCAAATATAAATATTACTATTTACGATTATGATTTTAAGCCTGTAAATTACCCGCTTAAACGCTTTGTCATGAAAACAATACTCTTTTGCCTGGTGCTATGGCTGCCATTAATGGCGCTTTCGCAAAACAATTATAAGGTTTATAATACAGCTTCTCAAAAACAAGTAACGCTCGATGACATCATCAGCGACATGAGTAAAGCCGATGTGTTATTTTACGGCGAGGAGCATAATGATTCGGTTGGTCATACGCTCGAGTTAGCTTTACTCAGCAAGTTGATTCAAAAGTATCCTAACAAAACGGCGCTGTCTTTAGAGATGTTTGAGACAGATACGCAGCCTGTATTGAATGAGTATCTTAACGGCCTCATCCGCGAAAAAAACCTCATCAGTGATGCCCAGGCGTGGCCTAACTACAAAGACTACCGCCCCATGGTAGAGCTGGCTAAAGAAAAAGACATTCCGATAATTGCTGCTAACGCACCCGGCCGGTACACCAACCGCGTTACCCGCTTAGGTTTAAACAGTCTGCAACAGTTAGATGCCACCGCAAAGGGTTGGCTGCCTCCCCTGCCCATTGATACGGCTACCGGCGCTTATTACGAGAAATTTGTGAACATTATGGGCGGCCACGGTGGCATGAGTGGCATGCAAATTTACCAATCTCAAAACCTTTGGGATGCTACCATGGGATGGTCAATTGCAAAATACATCAAAAGCCACCTTGGCAGTAAAGTATTACAGATTAACGGCGGCTTTCATAGCGAAGATAAGCTGGGCGCTGCCGCCCAGCTTCAAAAATATGCGCCCAAAGCCTCAGTAATTAATATAGCAACATTTGCTGTTGATGATTTTGACCACATTGACTGGAGCAAATACAGCAAAAGCAACAACTATATTATTGTAACCAACGGACGTTTAGCTAAAAGTTTTTAGCGGGCACGGTTAGCCAGCAAATCACGAATCTCGGTCAGTAAAACTTCTTCGTTAGATGGCACAGGCACCACGGTTGGCGCAACGGCTTCTTTCTTTTTGAAGCGATTAATAGCTTTAATAAATAGAAATAAGGCTAAAGCGACGATGATAAAAGAAATGATTTGCGACAAAAAGTTACCATACTTTATAGCTGTACCAGGCACTACCAACTGACTGAGATTGGACAAATTGGCAGCTTTAAGAGCAGGCGTTAACAATGCCGGGGTAATGATGTCCTCAACCAGCGAACTTACAATTTTACCGAAGGCAGCACCAATAACTACAGCAACAGCTAAATCAAGTACGTTGCCCTTAATGGCAAACTCTTTAAATTCTTTAATGAACGACATAGCAAGATAGGTTTAATGTGTTTAGCTAAAATACTATTAAGTTGTATACTTTTAAAAAGTTTTATCGTATAAAAACAAAAGCTTTTCTTAAGCATTTAACCAATTACTTAATCATCTTTACTTATTGCTTAATACGGGCCATTGATGTATTTTTGGCGTACCCTTGATATATGTTAAAACAAAATCTTCAACAAAAACTATTACAAAAGCTTTCACCCCAACAAATACAATTTATCAAATTGTTGCAGGTACCTACGGTTTCTCTTGATACCCGCATTAAAGAGGAGTTGGAAGAAAACCCTGCGCTTGAAGATTTAAGCTTAACCAATATGACTGAGCCGGAGGAGCAGTATCCGGACCGCGACCCGGATGATGATTATTCTTCGAGCGAGGAGCATGATAACGAGTACGATGAGTTTAATATTGACGATTACCTGCAAGAAGATAACGTAAACGAATACGGCTCGCGTTACGACCAAAACGGCGATGATGAGGAAGAGCGCAAAGAAATGCCGATTGCCATCCAAAGTTCGTTTTTCGAAAACCTGCAATCGCAGTTGGACTTAGTACCACTGAGTGATAAAGACTTTAGGATAGGCCAGCAAATTATCGGCAGCTTAGACGATGACGGTTACCTGCGCCGCCCTATTATGTCGCTTACCGACGACCTGGCCTTCTCGCAAAACGTGATGGCAGAGGACGAAGAGGTGGAAGAAATGCTGAAGGTGATTCAATCTTTTGAACCGCCGGGTGTGGGTGCACGTAGCTTACAGGAATGCTTATTGATTCAGTTACGCCGTAAGGATGTAAACGACCCGATTATTAAAAAAGCCATTTTAGTAGTAGAGCATTACCTGGAAGAGTTTACCCGTAAGCATTATGACAAGCTTGAAAAAGCTTTGAACATGAACTCGATGGAGTTACGTGGTGTGGTTAATGAGATACTGAAGCTTAACCCTAAACCGGGCGACTCAAACGAGGTAAGCACCAAACAGCATCAGGTTATCCCCGACTTTCATATCAGCAATAACGATGGTGTACTGATATTAACCCTGAATGCTAAAAACGCGCCTGAGCTGCGGGTAAGCCGCTCGTACCAGGAAATGTTTGAGCATTATGATAAAGCCTCTCAACGGGATAAAAAGATGAAGGAGGCTGTACAGTTTGTAAAGCAAAAACTCGACTCGGCCAAATGGTTTATTGATGCCATTAAGCAGCGGCAGCAAACCCTGCTTAAAACCATGAATGCCATCATGCAATACCAGTATGAGTTTTTCCTGACCGGCGATGAGAAAAACTTGCGGCCCATGATTTTGAAGGATATTGCCGACCGCATTGGTATGGATATATCAACCGTATCGCGTGTGGCTAACTCTAAATATGTACAAACCGAGCATGGTACTTACCTGCTCAAATCGTTCTTCTCGGAGGCTATCCAAACCGAGAGTGGCGAAGAGGTATCTAACAAAGAGGTAAAAAAGATTTTGGAAGAATGTATTGGCGGCGAAGACAAGCGCCACCCGCTGGCCGACGAAAAGCTGACCGAAATTTTGAAAGAGCGCGGCTACAACATTGCCCGCCGTACGGTAGCTAAATACCGCGAGCAAATGAATATCCCGGTGGCCCGGTTAAGAAAAGAGCTTTAATTATTAAAGCTTCTGCAATACTATAATAATGAGAGCCGCTTAAATCATCAAAATTCAAGCGGCTCTTTTTGTTTCCAACGTCTTAGTTAAAATCTTCGGGACGGGCGCCTTGTATGCCTGCGCCAATACGCTCAACCAAATCGTCGTCGAGTGTACCGTCCTGCTGCTCCCAGCATTCAATCTCGTCGCAGGTACGCATAAGGGTACACAAATGCTCATTATTATAAACTACAATATAGGCACCGCTGTAAGGTATCACCAGCATATCTGCCAGTTCTCCCGTATCATAAAAATCAACTTCTATATGAAACGCTCCTTCGTTTTGGGCCTCGTTAAAATCCAGGTCGTCAAAATTATCCTCTTGCATAACAATATTTACAATCAAGATTTACGATAGTTTGTTATATGGCTGTACCGGTTTATTCGAATAAGTACTAACGAGCCGGCGCAACAAAAAACAAACTACTCACATCGCATGGAAGCAAACGCCCTACAGTCCGCCAGTCCGAAGGTGCTTAAACAGCACTTTATACACCATTTAAACCGAGTTTACTTTGGCAAAAAATATGTAAAAGAACATTTGCCTAACCTTATTAAGCTTGCCACATTCAAGAAATTAAAACAAGGTATTGAAGAAACCTGGAGCGATATTAAAAACCAGGTAGAACGACTGGAAAGCATCTATCAGCTATTGGATTTAGAACCCGCCCGCGAGAACTGCGTTCCCATCATCGCTGTATTTAAAGATGCCTTTGAACCTCAGGATTACGGCACTGATAATTACCTGCTTAACGATATTGACATCATCCTATACCTGCAGTTACTGGAGCATATGAACCTGACCTCCTACCGCATGCTTAAGATTTTGGCTGAGGCATTGAACTACAAAGAAGCTGAACAAATGCTATTAGAGAGCTTTGATGAGTCGTCAGACAATGACAAGTTATTTTTGATGATAGCCGACGAGTATGTAAAGCGTTAAAAACCAAAACGCCTTTGGCTAATGGCCAAAGGCGTTTTGATGTATACTAAAACAATGTTTTAGTTATGCGTTTTGGATTGAGCTGTTTAAATCGTTTGCTTCGCTTTTAACAGCCGATTTTGCGTTGTCATAGCTTTGGTTAGCGTATGATTTTGCATCATCAAATTTATCCTGAGCTTCGTCTTTATAGTCAGATAAAGTGTTTGCTACACCATTAAATTTTGATTTAGCTTTATCTACTAAGTTGCTGCTGTATTCTTTCAAATCTTCAGCAGTTCCTTGTGCTTTGTCTTTAGTTTTGTCAATTAAATCGTTTACGTAGTCAGCAATATCTTCTCTAAGTTCTGAGCCGCTTTCTGGGGCTAATAATAAACCTATCGCTGCACCTGCCGCAGCACCTACTAAAAGCGCTGCAATAATTTTGGTTTGATCTTTCATAGTTAATTTCCTTTACAGTAGATGATTTGGTTACATAACAGCATTTTACAGCATACTGTTTACACAAATTGCAAATAATTTGATTTTAGCCCGGCCAAAGATTTGGCCAAATCACTCTTGTGTTGTGTATTGGTGTAGCGGTAACGTGAAATAGAAAACCGAACCTTTACCTTTTTCACTTTCCACCCAAACGTTTCCGCCATGCCTGCGCACAATCTCGGCTGCAACATACAGGCCAATACCGAAACCCGAAAATGTTTGCTCATTGCGTCCTTCTACCCTGTAAAAGCGATTAAAAACTTTGGCTTGCTCTTCGGGATTAATACCAATACCGTAATCGCGAACGCCTATGGTAACAGCTTGCGCATCTGTGCTAACTGTTACATCTACCCTATCGCTATCGGGAGAGTATTTGATAGCATTGGTTAAAAAGTTAGTGATTACCTGCGCAATGCGGTCGCGGTCGGCATATACCGCAAGGGGCCCTACTGAGGTATATAAGATGTCGTGTTGTGTGGCGGTATGCTGTACTTCGTCTATCGTTTCTTTAATCAAATCGTGCAAATCAAACTCAATACCGTTTAAGCTCAACCTGCCACTTTCCATTTTCGAAACATCCAGCAAATCGGTAATCAGGCGGGTGAGTTTGTTGATTTGTTTGTTGACTGTACTTAACGAACGCAGTAAAAACTCATCTTCCGTTTTTTTACTATAGATGGTAAGCAGCAATTGCACATAGGCTTTAATGGAGGTAATAGGCGTTTTGAGCTCATGGCTGGCCATACCGATAAAGTCATTTTTGACCTGCTCATGCTCTTTCATGTCGGTAATATCCATACCCGAGCCTATGTAACCTTCAAACGTGCCATCGAGGTTGATACGTGGAATACCCTTCATCCCTATCCAACGGTATTTGTCGTTGCGGTTGCGCATCCGGTATTCCAGGTAAAATTCCTGGTGGGCATCAAAAGCCTGGATGTAGCTGTTCACCACCATGGCTTGGTCATCGGGATGCAGCAAATCGTCGTGCAAATGGCCGATGTTACCTACTAACTGGCCGATGCCGGCAAATTCCGTCCAGCTTTTATTTACGAAGGTAATTTGCTTGTCGGTACCGGTCATCCATATTAAAACCGGTGCCGAGTCGGCTATATTGCGAAAACGTTCTTCACTATCGCGCAGTAACTGCTCGGTCTTTTTTCGCTCGGTAATATCCATGCACGAACCCACGTACCCGGCAAATTCGCCGTTGATGGTATAGCGTGGTTTGCCGGTTGCGGCTACCCACTGCAGGCGCTTATCCTTACGTAGCACCCTGAAATCAACATGAAACTGGCTCTTGTGATTAACATCCCTGATAAAGCTGCTGATAACACTTTCGCGGTCGTCGGGCACTACAAAATCAATCCAGCCCCGGCCTAAATGCGATTTAAATGGCCTGCCTGTCCAATCCAGCCAGGTTTGATTGACAAAGATGATATTCCCCTTGGTATCGACCGTCCATAAGGCAGTTCCGGCAGCATCCGTGATGTCTTTAAACAGCAGCTGCTGCTCGGCTAATTGTCGGTGTGCATTCGTTTTCGCAGTTACATCAAGCCCCATAATAATTACCCCGATGGTTTCGCCCAACTCATTTTGGTACGGAGAATAATTGAGGTCGAAATAGCGCTGTTCGGCTTTACCGTTATCACTCCAATCGGCTATTGAGGCATAGTTGTATTGGTGGTAAGGTCGACCGGAATCAAAAACACCCTCAACTATTTCGAAAACACCGTTACCCTCGTGTTGCGGCCAGGTATGGCGCATAGGTTGGCGCAACTGGTTATTTCCACCCCATAGTTTCTGGAATTGGGGGTTGTAAACGTCGCACACGCCATCACGGCCATGCAGCAAGGCTATGGGGCCGGGCGCCTGCATCAATACCTGAAAAAGCTGCCCGTTAAACTGGCTTGCACCTCCGGTTAAATAACCGGTATCTTCATTTTGCGACTGCATATGTTAGAAGAAAACCTAATCTCAATAATTAAATATTAAATAGCAAAATTTATTACTGATTAATTATTTAGTTAACGCACATCGTCGTAAATCTTGCATCAATGAAGCAGGGTTGATTCAAAACAATCATAAAAAACAAATGTATTTACTACTTTTACAATGGAGGCCTTTGCCTTATTGTGGGCAACCATTATTGCCAATAAATAAGGCAAGGCGCTTGTTGAAAATTGGATGCTTTACATCATCCTGAAATTTTACTTATGACAGATTACCAGGTAGATTTGACCAACTGCGACAAAGAACCAATACACATTCCGGGTAAAGTACAGGCCCATGGTTTTTTGGTAGCGGTAGATAACCAATTTGTGATTAGTTATGCCAGCGAAAATATTTCGGCATTTCTACCTACACAGGCGGCCGATTTATTAGGCCAGAAGGTATCAGCGCTCGAACACTTGTTGCTTCAGCAGGAAGAAACGGGCTTTATCAGCCAGTTATTACTGTTAGGGCGCCATACCAAGAGCTTTGACACTATAAATCCTTATAAGGTTGTTATTAACGGTGCCGACCACAATCTGATACTATCGCAAACCGGGTCATACTTTTTACTTGAGTTTGAGCTCGACAGCACTGCCACCGAAGTTGATATTCATAAAACAATTGGCCGTTCCGTATCGGAGATGCTGGCCGGTAAGCAATTAAAGCAACTGCTTGACAATGCCGCACAGCAGGTAAAGCAGTTGATTGGCTACGACCGGATAATGATTTATAAGTTTTTGGACGAAGGCCATGGTGAAGTTATTGCCGAGTACAAAGAAGATCATCTGGAGCCGTTTTTAGGCTTGCACTACCCGGCAACCGATATACCCAAACAAGCCCGTGAGCTTTACAAAAAGAACCTAACCCGCATTATTACCGATGTGAATGCGGAATCATCGCCGATTTTAGGCCTGGCATCGCAGGGCGAAGAAAAGCCTTTAGACTTAACTTGTTCTGCCTTACGCTCTGTCTCTCCTATCCATATTCAGTATTTGAAAAATATGGGAGTAACCTCCAGCTTCAGTATCTCGCTGATGTACAAGGATGAGTTGTGGGGGTTGATTGCGTGCCATAATTATTCGCCACGATTTATAAATTACAAAGCCCGGGAAGCATCCAAACTGATTGGTCAGATTATATCGTCTGCATTGGAGTATAAGCAGGACGAGGCTAATGTTCAGAAAAACGAGCAGTTTAAGGCTGCTTATAACGAATTATCGGATATGTTGCGCAAAGGCGGCGACATTAGTGAGGCTATTACCCAGCATGAAACCAATATTTTAAGCGTTACCGATGCAACCGGAGCTGTTTTAGTGTATGAGGACAAGATAACGCCTCTTGGGCAAGTACCTGAAAAAGTGGACCTGGAAAACCTGGTAAATTGGCTGAAAAAAAATATGGAGGACCGTATTTATTACACCCATCAGTTGCCCGAGGTTTATCAGCCTGCCAAAAACTTCAGTAATGTAGCCAGTGGTATTTTGGCCTGTACACTTTCGAAAGAAATGGGCGAACTGATTGCCTGGTTTAAGCCCGAGCAATTATCTACCATTAACTGGGCCGGTAATCCCAACAAACCGGTAGAGGTAGACGCGCACGGTGTAATGAATTTAAGTCCGCGCCGGTCGTTTGATGTATGGCAGGAAACGGTGCGAAACAGTTCGGAACGCTGGACTCGTGAAGAAATAGCTAACGTACTAAAGCTACGTGACGAGGTGGTATTTGCGATTAACCGCCAGGCTAACGAAATCAGGTTATTGAACGAAAAGTTGAAGCAGGCCTACGAAGAGCTGGACACATTCAGCTTTACAGTATCGCACGATTTACGTACACCACTATCCACCATTAAAAACTATTCGGAACTGCTCTTAGAAGCCAATCAAAGCCTGGACGATGATGCCAAACGCATTTTACGTAAGGTGATTGCAGGTGCTGATAAGCTTAATTTTTTAATTAAGGAAGTATTGAACTACTCACGGGTTGGCCGGGCAGATTTGGAATATACAGACATTGACATGAAATCCTTGGTGGATGAAATCAAAAATGATTTGGTGGTTGCTTTGAACATTCGTGACCTTCAGTTTGAAGTTGGTGACACGCCTTTACTTTACGGCGACCGGACCATGGTGACCCAGGTTTTTGCCAACTTGCTAAATAACGCGATTAAATATTCGGCTAAATCAAACCCACCTAAAGTGCGCGTTGAGGGTAAAGAAACATCTACTGAGGTTATCTACTCTATTAGCGATAATGGCATCGGCATCGACCTGAATTATTACAACCGGATATTTGACTTGTTTAAACGAATGGATAACGTGCGCGGTTACGAAGGTACCGGCGTGGGCCTGGCTATCGTAAAACGCATTATAGAGAAGCACAACGCACGTATTTGGGTAGAAAGCGAGTTAGGAGTTGGCACAATATTTTATGTGGCTTTTAAAAGAAATGTGTAATGGCAGTACCTGATATACTTTATGTTGAAGACAACGAAGACTTTGTTGACGTTGTTGAACGCGCCATTGGACAAATAGATGGCACTACAGTTTTGCGAACCATTGATGATGGCGCACTGGCTTTAAACACCTTGGAAAAGCTGGCCGAAGATAAAGCCAAACCGAAATTGATTTTGCTTGACTTAAATTTGCCAGGCTTGTCAGGATTAGACCTGCTCCGGAGAATAAAGGAAACCCAGTCATTACGGTACGTTCCAATAATTATGTTCTCGACTTCTGACAATCCGAAGGATATTCGTTCTTCCTTGGAGTTTGGAGCTAATGCCTACGTAACCAAGCCTTTAGGATATACAAACCTGGTTAAATGCCTGAGTGCTATGCACGAGTTTTGGTTAAAAACCAATAGCGCCGTAGCATAAACATATTATCCTTAATAATTACTGCCAAGCCACCTTTCAAAGGTGGCTTTTTTCATTACTACCCTATCAATTTATGTGTAAGCTTTGTTTTTTGCCATTTCTTAACCACAAGAATGACTTTCAGTATACATACATACATACATACATACATACATACATACATACATACATACTTGCATATGTTATTAAAAACATACAATGACTATAAAGCTATACACTAAATACTTACTCATTCGTGAAGACTGGTAAACTTACATAGGATTGAAATAGAGACCGTTATCAAATTTCAAAATCATTTACTTCTTATAGCTATTAATTAAGTTAATTTAAAATCAACAAAACTTAGCCGGAGTTAACCTGTTTAGATAAGACCTATAAAAACATGAATATGGCAACTACTGCATTAGAAAGAAAACCGTTGATAGAGGGATTGACCGATGGAGCCATCAATTTAGAGTGGCCTGAACGTTATATATCTATAGCCGCTGGCGTAAAAATTTCATTGTCGGGTTTAAAAAACATTTTTTCAAGTCCGCTTACCAGTATATTGAAGGTTGGCGCAGGCGGATACCTGATTACCCGCGGCATAACCGGGCATTGCGAACTATACACCCAAATGGGCAAAAACAGCACTGAACCGGTTAACGTAAACATCCGCTCATCATTTACAGTAAATAAACCCCGTCAGGAGGTTTACGCTTTTTGGCGTCAATTAGATAACCTGCCGAAGTTTATGAATCACTTGGAGAGCGTAGAGGTGATTGACAGCAAACGTTCGCACTGGGTATTAAAACTACCTGTTGATGTAGCTACCGTAAGCTGGGACGCCGAGATTGTTAACGACGAACCGGGTTACGCCATTGGCTGGAGTTCGCTACCAGGGTCAACTATTGATAACGCCGGTAAAGTACGCTTTAAAGATGCCGAAAATGGCGAGGGTACCGTGATTGATATTGTAATTAGCTATACCCCACCCGCAGGCGGCGTAGGTACTGCCTTAGGCCATGTGCTAAACCCATTGTTCAAAAAGATGGTAGATGAAGACGTGCGCAACTTTAAACAGTACATGGACATTGACGGTACCGAAAATACATTAGCAGGTACTAAAGCAGATTACCCGCATGCACACAGTACTGTTATATAACCATGCCATTATAAAAACAAAAAAACCCTGACCAAAACGGTCAGGGTTTTTTTTGCTTTTATGTAAAAGACAGCTTACTTAACCGCTTCAACCACAGCTTGGAAAGCTTCAGGGTGGTTCATGGCTAAGTCTGCTAATACTTTACGGTTTAAGCCAATTTCGCTGGCATTTAATTTACCCATTAATTGTGAGTAAGAAATACCATGCTGACGGGCACCAGCGTTGATACGCTGAATCCATAAAGCACGAAACTCTCTTTTTTTGGTTTTACGGTCGCGGTAAGCGTACTGTAAACCTTTTTCAACGGTGTTTTTTGCAATGGTGTAAACCTTGCTGCGTGAACCATAATAACCTTTTGCAAGGTTCATGATTTTTTTCCGGCGTCTTCTCGACGCTACTGCGTTAACTGAACGTGGCATCTTTTTGCTTTTTTGGTAGTGAGTGTTCCGTAAACCGGAATCTTTAGAACTCGAATACCTGGTTAAAAATTAATGAATTACTTTCCGATACAAAGCATACGTTTAACGTTACCCATATCAGCGTCAGATACTAAGCTGGTCTGACCTAAGGCACGCTTACGTTTGGTTGACATCTTGGTTAAGATGTGGCTTTTGTATGCGTTTTTTCTGGCAATTTTACCGGTTCCAGTAAGCTTAAAGCGCTTTTTTGCACTGGAATTGGTCTTCATTTTTGGCATAACACTTATTTATTTAATTTCTACGCTTCAACAGCGTATTATCTTCATCAGCTTATCAGCTGTTGTTTGGTTTAACTATTTTTTGGCTGCTTTTGGCCCTACAATCAAAAACATACGCTTGCCTTCCAGCTTAGGTAATTGCTCTACCTTACCCACTTCTTCTAAAGCCTGCGCAAATTTTAATAACAAGATTTCGCCTTGCTCTTTGTAAACAATAGCGCGGCCTTTAAAGTGAACGTAAGCACGAACTTTCTCACCATCTTCCAGGAAACTGATAGCATGCTTCAATTTGAAATTGAAGTCATGGTCATCAGTATTTGGCCCGAAACGGATTTCTTTAATAACGGTTTGTTTAGCGTTATTCTTGATTTCCTTCAGCTTCTTCTTTTGCTCGTAAATAAACTTGTTATAGTCAATTACACGACAAACCGGCGGAACTGCGTTAGGAGATATTTCAACCAAATCTAACTCTTGTTCCTGTGCTATAGCCAAGGCCTCACGGGTTGGGTAAACTCCCTGCTCTACGTTATCGCCTACCAGGCGCACTTCCGGAGCCTTAATGAAGTTATTGATATTGTGCTCTGCTTCCTTTTTCTTAAAAGGAGGCCGGGGCCCTCTGTTGAAATTCGGTCTTCCTAATGCCAAGTTATATGGTTATTTCTGTTACTAATTGTTGTTTAAAATCTTCAATACTCAAACTGCCCAAATCGCCTACGCCGTGTTTACGAACAGAAATCGTGCCATCAGCAGCTTCTTTTTCGCCCACAATAAGCATGTAAGGGATTTTCTTGACTTCAGCATCACGTATCTTTCTGCCTATCTTTTCGTCTCTAAAGTCAATCAGCCCGCGAATATCGGAATTATTTAACATTTGTGAAAGTTTTTTTGCATAATCCTCATACTTTTCGGATATAGGCAAAATCACATACTGCTCAGGCGATAACCATAACGGGAAATTACCTGCACAATGTTCAATTAATACGGCCACAAATCTTTCCAACGAACCAAACGGCGCACGATGAATCATCACGGGGCGGTGCTTTTGGTTATCGCTGCCGGTGTATTCCAGCTCAAAACGTTCTGGCAGGTTATAATCAACCTGTATGGTTCCTAACTGCCATCTGCGGCCTAAGGCATCCTTCACCATAAAGTCGAGCTTAGGGCCATAAAATGCAGCCTCGCCATATTCAACCACAGTTGGCAATCCTTTTTCGGCGGCAGCTTCGATAATGGCGCTTTCTGCCAGTTGCCAGTTCTCGTCGGTACCGATGTACTTGGTTTTGTTTTCCGGGTCGCGCAGGGAAACCTGAGCGGTATAATCTTCAAAACCTAGGGCTTTAAATACGTACAACACCAAGTCAATTACCTTTTTAAATTCATCTTTTACCTGGTCGGGGCGACAAAATAAGTGGGCATCATCTTGTGTAAAACCACGTACCCGGGTTAAGCCGTGCAACTCACCGCTTTGCTCGTAACGATAAACGGTACCAAATTCGGCAAAACGAACCGGCAGGTCTTTATAAGAGCGCGGCTTGGTTTTATAAATTTCGCAGTGGTGAGGGCAGTTCATCGGTTTTAAAAAGAACTCCTCCCCTTCTTGCGGAGTTTGTATGGGTTGGAAGCTATCCTTACCATACTTTTCGTAGTGGCCGGATGTTACATACAGATTTTTGTGGCCAATATGCGGCGTAATAACCTGCTCATAGCCTGCCGATACCTGCGCACGTTGTAAAAAATTTACCAAACGCTCGCGTAAGGCGGTACCTTTAGGCAACCATAGCGGCAAACCCATGCCTACTTTCTCTGAGAAAGCAAACAGCTCAAGTTCTTTACCCAACTTTCGGTGGTCGCGTTTTTTGGCTTCTTCCAGTATGCGTAAATACTCGGTTAACTCACCCTGTTTAGGGAAGGTAACGGCATAAATACGGGTAAGCTGCTTACGGCTTTCGTCGCCGCGCCAATAGGCACCAGCTACGTTCATCAGCTTTACCGCTTTTACAAAGCCAGTATTGGGGATATGTGGACCGCGGCACAAATCGGTAAAGTTGCCCTGGCTGTAAAAAGTAATAGAGCCGTCAGGTAAATCTTTAATTAGGTCCAGTTTATACTCGTCGCCTTTTTCGGTAAAATACTCAACGGCTTCGGCCTTGCTTACCGGTTTGCGGATATATTCAGATTTAGCTTTGGCCAATTCCAGCATTTTCTCCTCAATCTGCTTAAAATCTTCTTGAGAGAAAGTGCGGTCGCCAAAATCTACATCATAGTAAAAGCCGGTTTCGATAGCCGGACCTATACCGAACTTGGTGCCCGGATAAAGCGCTTCCAAAGCTTCGGCCATTAAGTGGGCCGATGAATGCCAGAAGGTAGACTTACCCTGAACATCATTCCAGGTTAAGAGTTTAACGCTGGCGTCATGCTCAATAGGGCGGCTGGCATCCCATACCGTGCCATCAACCTCGGCGGCTAAAACGTTACGGGCCAAGCCCTCAGAAATAGATTGTGCAATTTGCATGGAGGTGATTCCTTTGTCGTACTCACGAACGGAACCATCAGGGAGTGTAATTTTAATCATCTACAACTATGATTCGGTTTTTACCCTTTCAGCTTATGCCGGGGCTGTAAAAACCTGGGTTAAAAAATTGTTTTATATAATCACCTACGAGAGTGATTTTATTGTTGAGCGCAAAAATAAGATTATTTATTTGAAGAGCGGTTTTGCTCCAAACAGAATTTATACACAATGTGCCACTGCTAATTGGTAAAAAGAAAAGTCTATCAACTAAACATTTCCCCAACCGTTTGCTAAAACATCAGCTAAATGCATGGTTTTAATAGGCAATTGATTTTTATCGATGTAGCTCTGTAAATGTAACAGGCAGGACGAATCGGTGGAGATAATATAATCAGCATTTACCGCCATGGCATTATCCACCTTTTGCTGCGCCATAGCGCTCGATATAGCGTCGAACTTAACGGCAAAGGTGCCGCCAAAGCCACAACAGGTTTCGTTATCTTTAAGCTCAACCAACTCCAGGCCATAAACTTTAGACAGCAACTGCCTGGGCTCACGCTTTATTTTACACTCGCGCAAGCCGGCGCAGCTATCATGGTAAACAGCACGGCCTTCCAGCTCAGCGCCAAAATGGTCAACCTGTAAAATGTTTACCAAAAAATCAGATAACTCATAGATATTACCTTGTACAGCACGACATTTATTATGAGCGGTAGTATTAGTAAATAGGTCGTTATAATAGTTGCGCACCATACCGGTGCAGGATGCTGACGGCGTAACGATGATGTCCTCGTCAGAAAAGATATTTAAAAACTTGCCTCCTATAGCTTTGGCGTCATCCCAAAAACCAGCGTTAAAAGCCGGCTGACCGCAACAAGTTTGTTCCGGGTTATAACCTACCTCGCAACCGGCCTTTTGCAGCACTTGCAACGTGCTGAAAGCCGTATCGGGATACAACTGGTCTATAAAACACGGAACAAATAATTCAACTTTCATAACTTAAACAATGGTTTACTGCACATCGGCGTGCAGGCTTCCTTTTTGCTTTTGTGCAGTGAGCACAAAAAACAGTAATAACAATCCGGCTAAAAAAAATATGGTTAGCACTAAAGTCGAATTACGCATGCTATGCGTTAGCGATTCAACGATGCCAAATGTAAACAATCCGATAACAATAGCCAGCTTTTCGGTTACATCGTAAAAGCTAAAAAACGCAGCAGTATCTGTAATGTTCTCAGGTAAAAATTTGGAATAGGTAGAGCGCGATAATGATTGTATACCTCCCATCACCAGGCCCACCACAGCCGCCAGTGCATAAAACTGGATGTCTGTCTGCGTAAAATAGGCCGCTACACAAACCCCAATCCATATCAACACTACAGCCATCAGCACTTTGATGTTGCCGTAAACAGATGACAACTTTGACATCAAAGCCGCGCCGGCAATAGCCACTAACTGGATAATGAGTATGGTGGCTATCAATTTTTCGGCCGCCATATGCAATTCCTTGGCTGCAAACCCGGTAGCCACCAGCATTACCGTTTGTACCCCCATCGAGTAAAAGAAGAAGGCGCTCAAGTAACGCTTCAGCACCGGCATATGGCTTATTTGTCGCCAAACATGACCCAGTTCTTTAAACCCGCCGCTAATCACATTATACTGATGGTCGGTACTTTTAGGCGTGCCTTTGGGTAGCTTTAAAAACGGAATCTGCGCAAAGCCCAGCCACCAGATGCCTACCAGCAAAAAAGATAAACGGGGTGCAAAAGTAGCATCGGTAATGCCAAACGTTTTGGGCGATAGCACAAACACAAAACAGATAACTTGCAGCAGTACGCTGCCAATATATCCGTAAGTAAACCCTTTGGCACTTACGGCATCCTGCTGGTCTACGGTAGCAATTTGCGGCAGGTACGAATTATAAAACACCGCACCGCTGCAGTAACCAATGGCGGCCAGCGCAAAGCAAAACATACTAACGGTTAAGGTATCGAGTTTAAAAAAGTATAAGCCGCAACAAGCCAGGCCGCCAATCCAGGTAAATAGTTGCATGTATGCTTTTTTATTGCCACGGTAATCGGCAATAGAGGTTAGAATGGGCAGCAACAAAACAACCACCATATATGCGGTAGCTAATACATAATCGGACAGGGCTGTATTTACAAACTCGTGCCCCAAAAACGTCACTTTATCACCCCGTTCCTGGGTGGTAGTGATAGCGGTATAGTAAGCCGGGAAAATAGTGGAGGTGATAACCAGGTTGTAAGCCGAGTTAGCCCAGTCGAACATTGCCCAGGCTTTGATGGTTTTAGGGTTGTTTTTAATGTCCATGTAGTGAGCTAAAATAAACATAATCGTCTACAAATAGCTTGCGGCACGAATAGCGATTTACAGAAATAAAATTTCGTTGCAACAAAATGAATTTAAGCTGCGTTAAACCACTTAATTTTTTTATTAAAGCATTATCGGATAAACGTATAATTCAGATTGTTATGTTACTGCAGGCTTCTTTCACACATCAAAATGCGCCTCACACTAAAAGCAAATTAGTGATGATTGACGACAACCCGTTGGAGCACATGATTATGAAAAGACTTTGCCAGAGGCTAAATGTTTTTACCGAAGCCGATTACCTTTTTGATGCCCGAGCTGCGTTAGAACGGTTAGCTCAGCAACCAGTGGAGAGCCTGCCCGATATAATTTTACTCGACCTGCAAATGCCCGAATTTGACGGATGGGACTTTTTAGAAGAGTTTAGCCGGATTTATACGTCGCTGCCTAAATACATCAAGATTTACATTTTCAGTTCTTCTATCAACCCGGTTGATATTACCCGCTCGGCCACCTACCCCTTTGTTTGCGACTTTATCTCTAAACCCATGAAACAGGAAACTTTGCAACAGCTCTATCAGCAGTTTGATGAGGCAGCGTAGAGGAAATCCACTTTACAAACTAAAATTACTATTCGCTTACTATTAGGATGCTATCGAATCATAGGAATTAATCTCTCTATTGCATATAATCAAAGGAAATTGAATAAAAAAAATCGCTAAATGCTAACTTTTTTTACTTTTTGATTCGGAGTGTTTAACAAAATTTACAGGAGCTAATAAAATAGGACTTATTCCCGCTTTAACTGACAACGACGAAAGGTGCTCACGAATAAATGGGAATATAATAGCTGGAGCATTTACTTTTGCAAATTGGTCAATATCTAAACCACCACTACTCTCACCATTGAAAACGCCAGCCATAGAAATTTGAGCCTGTATGTCAGTTGATTCATTAATTCCTGCATCAAATTTCAAATCAACTACTACACTTAAAATATTATCCTGCCTTGTATCAGTCACTTCAATATCAATGCTACTTTTAAAAGCGTCGTTATCAAAATCAATTTGCCAACTACGATGAAAGTTACTACTTAAAAGAATTATGTGCTGAAGACTGAATGATGATGGATTTGACATGATTACGCAGCTGATGCAAATTTAACATTTTCAGAATTTTTATAAACTGTAGAAGCGTCTTTCGCTATTAAAGTATCTACTTCACCTTTGATACATCCAACTGAAGCATGAAAGGTATTAAGAGCTATTTTAATTCGTGTATAATCACTGGGAATGGCTAACGGATTTGTTGCTTTAAGTTTTTGCTCTAAATCTAACTTCCCTGTCGCCATTGGACTAAAATTATCAAATAGGGCCTCAAAAGCTTCCTTTAATGTATCTCCCAGTAAGTCATAGCCCATAAGATTGACTCGTGTTTTATATTTGCAAACGCAAGGCTGTTCTGCAAACATATCACCTACTAACTCATAATCCACTTTGTCAATGCCGAGGATAGAATTATCCGAAACAAAAGTTATACTTTCCTCGGGAAACAAATCCATAAACTCAAATAGAGCATCGCTTTCCCATGATTTATAGCTTTGATCAAAATCATATACTTTATTCGGAACTATTTCTAAAGCATGGGTTTTAGAAAGAAAATGAAAGTCATACCTCACTCTTACTTTTGGGAAAAGAGTCACGAGATCAGACATCTTTTGTAAAATGAATTGCTTAGCTTCCATAAGTAAGTTTTATATTAAATAATCTTTTGTAAAATTTTGTTTGATTCATTAGATAATTGAAGTGAGGCGTTACCTAATTTAAAATCGATTTGAACATCTTCGTAATCTGCCTTGACCCTTAATTTCTTAAGGTCGTTTATCTTTTTTACGAAATCTGCTGCACTTGGGTTTTGGGACCTTTTAAGGTAATTTCCAACCTCACGAATCATGTATACATGAGAGTTTTCTTTATTTGCTTCCCCTTCCGCCTTAATTTGAGCCTCGGTCTTATTCAGATTATTCAATAAGATGTATTTCATGAGTAGGACACAACTATAGTATGCTGAGTGAACCGTTGAGCAATAATATGTCTTTTGAAAAGACAATTGGGCAGCGTCTGCATTCATTAAAGACTTACTAATTAGATGGCTCATTAGAGAAAGCAAATATTGTGATAAATGGCGGTCGTAAGATGAGCATTTATTTTAAATATACAAAATATGATACAATTATGAAAAAGATTTTTTTACGATTTTAAAAGTAGACCCTTTGTCCATAAATTATACCTCGTACATAGCCTTGAATCTATCTTTGTCAAATATGACACGTCATGTGACGTGAACCACTTCTTGTTATGATGCAAGCTTCAAGGAAGATTTCATACAACTTATTGCTGGAATTATAATGGCGTTTCTTTGCATATCGAAATTATACGTAAACCATAAAAGCAGCCTTTCGGGCTGCTTTTTGACATTTGTGCGGAAGAAGGGACTCGAACCCCCACGCCTCGCGGCGCCAGATCCTAAGTCTGGTGCGGCTACCAATTACGCCACTTCCGCATTAGGATTTTGAGTGGGCAAATATAGTGTTATCTGCTTTATTTTAAAACTAAAATATTGATTTGCCCGGAACTCCCTGTATTTAAATCGATTAAAATAACAACGCTGATTAAAATGCGTTTTTGTCTCCTTTAAATGTACCGTAAAAAGTCAGGAATATAATTTTCAGATCGAGCAAAAACGACCAGTTTTCCAGGTACCAAACGTCGGCCTCTACCCTTTGCAGCATATCCTCGGTAGTTTTAGTTTCGCCGCGCAGACCGTTTACCTGGGCCCAACCGGTAATACCCGGCTTTAAAAAGTGGCGCACCATAAACTGGTCAATCAGCTTAGAATACTCTTCGGTATGCTTTAACATGTGTGGGCGCGGGCCTACAATAGTCATATTACCTAAAATTACATTAAAAAACTGCGGTAACTCATCCAGGTTAGTACGGCGTAAAAAGGCACCAACCTTGGTTTTACGCACGTCATCCTTGGTAGCTTGCTTACTGTCGGAGTCGCTGTTAACCCGCATACTACGGAACTTGTAACACTTAAAAGGCTCATTATCCCTACCCGAACGTGTTTGCACGAAAAATATGGGCCCCGGTGAGCTGGTTTTAATCAGGATAGCCAGTATCGGGAACAGCCAGCTAAATACAAACAGGATAACAAACAAAGAAAACCCAATGTCGAATACCCGCTTGATAAACCGGTTTAGCATATTCTCCAAAGGCTCGGGCCTGATAGAGATTACCGGTATGTGGCCAAAGTTTTGAACAAACGTAGGCTTGTGGGTATAATAAAACTCCGGAATCAGTTTAAAACGAATCAGGTTTTTATCGGCATCCAGCATCAGGCGCTCTATCTTCTCGGCTTCGGTATTAGGCAGCGTACAAAAAATCTCGTCAATACGATTTTCTTTAACGTAGGAGATGCATTGATTAACACCACCCAGGTATAAGCTTTGCTCCACACCTGCTGATGTGTCATCAAATATCCCTTTAATCAAGTATCCTCTTTCCGGGTTCTGCGTCACAAAATTGTACAGGTCTTTGCCTATGCGGCCCCCACCCACAATAACCGCCTGCCTGAAATCGGTAAGCAAGGCCCGGTCGCTGCGGCGAATGGCCAAAAATATCAG
>CAXYKR010000416.1:0-2725 GCA_964277815.1 uncultured Mucilaginibacter sp.
GGTTTAGTGGCTGCCTGGTTTGGCGGTACCAAAGAGCGTAACCCGGATGTGTGTATTTGGGTGAGCCGCCGGGTAAACGGCAAATGGACCGAAGGACAAAACGTAGCCAACGGCATTCAGAATGACACCTTGCGCTACCCGACCTGGAACCCGGTTTTGTATCAAATACCTGATGGCGAGCTGATGCTGTTTTACAAAATCGGCCCAAGCCCGTCTACCTGGAAAGGATATTTAAAAACATCAAAGGATGGCGGTATAACCTGGTCTGCACAAAAGGCGTTGCCCGAGGGTTACTTAGGCCCAATCAAAAACAAACCTGAGTTAATTGGTAAAAACCTGATTTGCCCGACCAGTACCGAAGGTAAAGGCGGCTGGAATATCCACTTCGAGATAACGCCCGATTTCGGTAAAACTTGGAAACAGGTAAGCGTTGCCAAAGGGCCCGACACGCTTGAAGGTATTCAACCAAGCATTCTGAAATACAAAGATGGTCGCTTGCAGCTTTTAGCACGCAGCCGTAACCGTGCGATACTGGAGTCGTGGTCTAGCGATAAGGGTATGACTTGGACACCATTGGCTAAGACTTCATTACCTAACAACAACTCGGGCACCGACGCCGTAACGCTGAAAGATGGTCGCCAACTGTTGGTTTACAACCACGTGTTGCCGCCTGGAAAATTAGCTAAAGGTGCGCGTACGCCATTAAACGTAGCCGTGTCGAAAGATGGCAAAATCTGGTACGCGGCGTTGATTTTAGAAGATTCGCCAATCAGCCAGTATTCTTATCCATCGGTGATACAATCCAGCGATGGTATGGTGCATTTTGTGTATACCTGGCGCCGTCAGCGTATCAAACACGTCGTAGCCGACCCGGCTAAGTTTAAGCTGGTAGAAATCAAAAATGGCGAATGGCCCAAAGTGGCTGGCTATACGCTGCCGGAAATAAAAGGTGACGCTAAAGATTTATAAGATGAATTTTAGTGCAGGTAGATATTGGGGACCTCAGGTATGTATGCAATGGATTGTTGCGGCTTGCTTCCTGTTTAATAGTGTAGCAGTTCATGCTCAAAACAATACCTCTGACTTTGAGTACAAGAAACCCTTGAAACAAGTGCTTGCCGAGGTGCAGGACCGTTTTCATATAAAAATAAAGTACTCTGAAGATATGGTGAAAGACCAGTGGGTGCCCTATGCCGACTGGCGTTACAAAACTACAGCCGCCAAAACACTGGCTGCCGTACTGGCTCCGCTGGATATGAAAGTGAACGAAGAAGGGCCAAACAGTTTTAAGCTAAAATACTTTGAGTACTCGCGCATAACGCCCGAAGAGGGCCGTGAGAAACTGACTTACCTGTCATCGTTATACCACGACAAAGCCAGTTGGGAAAATCGCAAGGCCGATTTAAAGCCTTGCATGTTGCAGGCTTTGCAGCTGTCGCCTATGCCCGCTAAAGTACAATCGAAACCTATCATCACCAAAAAGCGTGTATTTGATGGATACTCGGTCGAAAATATTGCTATCGAAACTTTGCCGGGTATCTATGTGTGCGGGTCATTGTATAAACCTTTGAAGCACAAAGGAAAAATCCCGGTAGTGCTTTGTCCGGACGGTCATTTTGGTGATGGCCGCTACCGTGCCGACGGGCAGTACCGCTACGCCATGCTGGCGCGTATGGGGGCGATGGCTATCAGTTATGATTTATTTGCCTGGGGCGAGTCGCTGTTGCAGTTTGATGGTAAAGACCACCGCCGCAGCCTGGCCATGACCATACAGGCCCTGAACAGTTTCCGGATTTTGGATTACTTACTAACGTTAAAAGATGCCGACCCAACACGTGTGGCCATTACAGGTGCATCAGGTGGCGGTAGCCAAACTATGCTGGTAACCGCATTAGACGACCGTATAAAATTGAGTGTACCCGTGGTGATGCTATCCAGTTATTTTTCGGGCGGTTGCCCGTGCGAAAGCGGTTTGCCGGTGCATTTATGTGGTGGCGGTACCAACAACGACGAAGTAGCTGCGATGGCAGCGCCAAGACCGCAACTGGTAATATCCGACGGCGGCGACTGGTCGGCTAATGTACCTGATATCGATTTGCCTTATCTGCAAAAAATCTATAGCTATTATGGCAAACCCGAGCTTGTACAAAATGCACACTTCCCGAAAGAGGGCCACGATTACGGCAAATCAAAACGTTTGGCGATGTACGATTTTGTAGCAAAGCAATTCCATCTAAACATTGATGCCGTTAAAGGCGCCGATGGCAAGGTTAACGAGTCGAAAGTGACCATTGAAAAATACCCGGCGATGTACGTATTTGGTCCCAAAGGTGAGAAGCTGCCGGCCAATGCCGTTCATGGCTTTGAGCAGTTAGAGAAAGTTTTTGCGGCGGCGAGGTAAATACCTGTCTTAAATTTAAAAATAAAACAACTATCAATAAAACACCGAGATATGAACAACAGCCCAACATCCCGACGCCGGTTTCTTGCCCAAACGGCCATGGTAACTGCTGGTGTGGCCTTGTCGCAAAACAGTTGGGCCGCTTTTATTGCTAGTGCTGCTAAATCTCAGCGTTACAAAGTAGCAGTGGTTGACCTGATGATTTTGAAGCGCCAGAAATTGGGCGCCTTTCAATTGAGTAAGGATATCGGCGCCGATGGCGTAGAGGTTGATATGGGCGGTTTGGGTAATCGTGAAACCTTCGATAACCAGCTGGCTACCCCC
>CAXYKR010000417.1:0-6192 GCA_964277815.1 uncultured Mucilaginibacter sp.
CATCTCTGGTAGCCAATAATCCTGCGGATATTTTTAGGGTGATGCCGGCCAGCAGTATAGCCAGCATTGAAGTCATCACGATACCACCTGCCAAATACGATAGTGAAGGCTTAGCAGGCATCATTAACGTGATAACCATCAGAAAAAAGCTTGATGGTTACAATGCTAATTTGGGTTTCCAATACAAGTTTCCCAACGGCCCACGTAACTATGGCAATTTTACGTTTAAAAGCGGTAAGTTCGCTATGTCCGTATCCGGTGGTTACAACATCAACAATACGCCACAAACAGATTTTTCTGTTTACCGGCAAAACTTTAGTCCGGTTAATTCAATCATCGAACAGCAGGGTACAGCCTACACTATTAATCATCAAAGTGTGGTTTACTCTCAATATAGTTATGAGTTAGATAGTTTGAATTTGATTTCGGCAATTATTAATTACGCTTATGGTCTCAACCACCGTGTGGGAAACAGCTTTACCCGCCAGGCAGATTACACGAACAGCAGTTATCAATCAGAAGAAGACACTCGCAGCACCCAGTATGGCTACGACCTCGGTCTGGATTATCAAATGGGTTTTAAGAGAAAGAAAACGCAACTACTCTCGTTTTCCTACCGTTACAGTATTAATGACTACAACCGGCTCAACATGTTTAATGCTTCACAGCAGATAAATTTCAATATCAACGATTATAATCAGGAAAATACTTCGGGTACCCAAGAGCACACCTTGCAGCTGGACTATAGCCATCCGCTAAAACATGTGGACATAGAGGCAGGTGTCAAAAGTATTTTCCGGAGCAACTTTAGCGATTTTGCCACACTGTTTGATACCGGTAATAGTTCGGCGAATAGTTTTAATTACAATCAGGATATCTATGCAGCTTACAACTCCTACCAGTTTAACCTGAATTCGTGGACTATTAAAGCCGGGGCGAGGTGGGAGATGACTTTGATGAGGGCTGGCTTTTCGTCAGTTGGCAATGTTAATATTCCCGATTATAACCGGATAGTACCAGCCATTGCCGTTCAAAAAAAGCTTTCCAAGTCATCAAGTATTAATTGGGGGTATACCGAACGCATTAGCCGGCCGGTCATTAGGCAGCTCAATCCCTTTGTTGACCGGCAAAATCCCTTTTTGGTGAGCTATGGCAACCCTGACCTTCGGCCGGATTTAAACCATACTTTTAGTTTAGGTTATAGTTCGTCTGGTAACAGCTCTATAAATGCGGGCTTAAGTTATTCGTTCTCTAATAATTCGATACAATACGTCAGTCTGCTGGCTGCAGGTGGAGTAATTAATAATACCTACAGCAATTTAGGAAAAAACGCAACGCTTCTGGCGTATACAAGCATTAATTATCCGTTAAACCAGCGCCTCAATCTGAATGCTTATGCGGAGGTAAGTAGGGTACATCTGAGCGGAATAATTGATGGAATTAATTATACAAAAAATGCAACCTTGGCCAATACCAATGTTAACTTCAGTTATAAGATGGAACATGACTGGCATGCTGGCTTTGAGTTTCAGTACTATAGCCAAACCGGGATAGCCTTGCAATCAACTTTCAGTCCATATTATTATACTTCTTTTAGCCTGGCTAAAAGTATATTCAATAAAAAGCTGACTATCCGCGGCTCGGCAAGTAACCCTTATCTAAGATATCTCAATTATAAAATCAATTATGCCGACCCGCGTTATAATCAGGTTGTACAACAGGATATAGTTTACCGCAGGTTTAATATTTATATCAATTACGCTTTCGGAAAACTGCGAAATGCCGGTGTGAAAAAGAATAAAAAAGCGGTCAAAAACGACGATACGTCTACCATTGCACCACCAACACTTCCTGGTAGCTAACTTGGGATTTTGCTACACAAAAGGTTTATTTTTTATGAGCTATAATCAGCTTACTTTAACAAAGAATGAGTAGTTTAATAAGGTTTATGCTAAGCCTGTTAGTTTGCTTTGCATTGGTGTCGGGCATTAATACTCAAAACAAGCCTAATTTGTATATTTTCTTCAAAGAAGATACAAGTGAGCGTGTGTTCAAGAGGTTTAAGTACGAATCGGAGAAAAACGGCCGACAATACAAATATGACCTTTACGACATTTATTTACATGTTGCTTCCGGTGCAAAATATCAATTTTCAACAAAGAACGGAACGAAGGCGTTCATTGTCAATCAGAGCTATATCTCGCGCATTCAACCAAAGTCACTTAGTTGGTTAAGAAGCAGGGATAGCGGTTTTTGGCCAACCTGGAATAAGAGGTTTCCTTACAAGCATCTATTTCTGGTTGAAAAGTTACCTGGAGCTCAATATAGAATTACAGAAGTAGAAACGTTTATAGGAGAAGATTTTTAAAAGGAATGATTAGTGAGACAAGAATGTTTTGAAATCTAAATAGCAACAAATTGAGGTAGCAACACGGCTGCATACTTGAATAAATTTATTGTTGAATGAAATGTTTGACAGGAGTTAAGTTTATTAAGCCGCCGGATGGACTATTTGCAATATTTAGCAATAAAAGCATCAGCTAAATCACTACCTGTGTTCTTGATAAACTTCCAGTCTTTGCAGGCGCCTTCCTGGTCGCCCTGCTTCAGTTTTTCATTGGCTTGGTCGAGCAGGTCTTTCCAGAGGTCTTCGTTAATACCTAATTCGTTTTTTAAAGCGGTTATCTCGCTTTCTTTTCCGGGGTCGGCTTTACCCGCATCTTTATTAATATAATAATTAGTTACGGCGTTCTCTAACTCCTGGCGGCGTTGATAGGCTACAATGGCTTGGTCCATAGTCATGGTGGGCGTAGTGCGGCGCTGGCACTTGGCAAAATCGGGTTTAAAGCGGATGGGTAACACCACCCTAACCGCACTGTTATAATCAGCGGGAATCTGCCATTTGCCAGATGTAAGCTTTACTACCCGCAGGGCCTCGTCGTCTAAATCAATACCCGGGCCCTGTTGTACCTTAGCATCAGCTACGTTACCGTTTTTATCGATACTGAAGCTCACCTGTATGTTTCCCTCAATACAGTTCTGGCTCGAAAATTCGGGATAGATAATGTGGCTCGCAATAAAGCTGTTTAAAGCAGATGCACCACCTTTAAAAGTGGGTTGTGCCATTGCAGAAAAGCAACAGCTAACCCAAAGAAATATATTTAATGTGAAAGCTTTTAACATTTTAAATCAATTACTTAATTAAAACGCTAACAGTCAAATCACATTATAGTTGCTTTTGAAAAATGTAAAATTAAATCCGGGTCAGGAATATTTCGCTGATAACTCTCTTTCTCAGAGTAGCGGCACACACCGGGGTAGTCACCGGTTAAGCCTTGCATATCAAACATCAGTTGAAAGTGTAAGTGCGGCGGCCATTGGCCATTCTCCTCTTCGTGCCCTAAGCTGGCTATCTGCTGATTCAAAGCGATTGGCTGACCAACTGATAAACCTTGTAGTGAAGTGCGATTTAAATGCCCGTAAAGGCTGTAAAGTGTCAAGCCATCTAAGTGATGTTTCAGGATGATGGTGGGCCCGTAATCGCCAAAGTTATTATTGTCCTTAAAGCTATGTACTGTACCGGCCAAAGGCGAATAAACAGGGGTGACGGCTGGTCCCCAAATATCAATACCCAAGTGTAAGCGGCGTGGTTCTGCATCAGCAATGTTGAACAGACTGCTGCGTGCATATAAGGTGCGGTGTTCAAAGTAACCGCCTATCCCATAACGGCAGCGGCTCTCAGCCAGCTTGCGATTTATCCACGCGCTAAACCGGGGTGTATCAGCCACTTCATCAGTGGTAAGTTCCTGGTTATTTTCGGTGAAGTCGAAGGTCAGAAGGCGGTCGTTAGCCAGGTCGATATCCACCACCTTACCTACCTGGTTGGGTTGGTTTTGTATAAAGCTGGCTAACTGCGCGTGCCTGTCCATAATTACTCTTGTCCTTCGTCGCTCTGGCGTGGCTCTTTGCTTATTTTATCAAAAAGTTTGTCCATGCGCTCCACGTACTCGTTGGTATCATCCACAAAAAACTCCAGCTGAGGAATTACTCTAACTTGGTCTTTAATGCGCGCGCCAAGTTTATACCTGATTTCGGACGCATGTGATTTAACCGTTTGTAAAGACTGCTGCGTATTGGTATTGTTAAAGAAGCTTAAAAATACACGGGCTATAGCTAAATCGGGCGTTACGCGCACCTTGGTTATGGTTACCAATGTATTGGGTAAAAAGCTCATTCCTTCGCGCTGAAATATGGCGGCCAGGTCTTGCTGTAATACACCGGCAAATTTTTGTTGACGTTTTGATTCCATCTTAATCTCTTTTAGGGGAGTGAAACAGGTTAAAGCGAAACGCTCGAATATTAAAGGCAAAAACAGCTGTTTGGTTTTAAAGCAGGTACTATAAAGTATGCTTGGAGTAAAACCTGCAGCAGTTAATGGCTTTAATTACACAAATCCTGCGGTATTTCTTTTGTGATTTTCAGCACCTTGCGTACCACCAGTGTGCTGTCGTACTCCGAGCCCTGACCATCGTTACCTGATGGTATTTTTTCGCCTTCCACCTCCACGTATACCGGCTCATAAGGTTTCTCGAAGTTCATTTGTGAGTATTGCAGCTCTAATTGTGCCGAGCTGTCGGCCACCCAATATTCATGGGTATCATCGCAGTTTTTGAACGATTTAATTTCAGGACCAAAGCTGTACAAACCTTTAAACACCTCCCGCCCATTTGACGTAGCATTGCGTTTACAGGAGCAGAAAACTACTGCCAGCATTACTATCATCAATTTTACAAACCTGCACTGCATGTTACAAAGTTATAAATCCTGTTTAATTTCGTCTAACCCTTTTACGCTTAAACGCGCACTTACGCCCGAGGCAATAACGGCAATGGCACTCACGGTTAAAAATACGATGATAAAATCGTTAGCTTTTAAGTGGATAGGATAGGCATCAATGACCATCATCTGCCCACCCATCTTAATAAAACCGTATTGCTGTTGCAGCACGCAAAAAATAAGTCCGGCCAGCATCCCCAATACACATCCCGTAATTGAAATCATCATGCCTTCAAAAAAGAAAATGCCTTGAATTAACGGCTTGCCTGCACCCAAACTGGTGAGTATGGCTATATCTTTACGCTTATCAATCACCAGCATGGTTAGCGAGCCGATGATGTTAAAAATGGCAATAATCAATATAAAAACCAATATCAAAAATACCGACCAGCGCTCGGTTTTCAGCGTCTTATACAACTCTGTATTTTGTTCAAAGCGGTTTTTTACCAAAAAGGCGCTTCCCAGTTTTTCCTGGATGGCCTCTTGCTGTTCGTTGATGTTGGTACGCTTTTTAAAGTTAAGTTCAATGGATGATACATCGGTGGGCTCATCGAGCAGGTCGCGGGTAAAGGCTAACGGAGCTACTACAATATCATCAAAATCCTGCTGAATAGAAAAAATACCCGATACATTAATGCCGCGCCGTACAAATTCATCCTCGGGGTTTACGGCATTAATAATTTTGCGCCGAGGCGAATAAATCTGTAGCTGCGCCATCGGGTTGTTAATATTTACCCCTAAGCTGTTTTGTACTGTAGCGCCAATAACTACAAACGGGTTGCCTGCAACATCTAACGTAAACGAGCCGTTTTGTATGGTGCTGTCTAACTGCGGGTTTTTCAAAAAATCTTTACTCACACCACGCAATGTTCCGATAAACTGACGGTCGCCGTAACGGATGAGTGCTTTTTCTTGCAGGGTTTGAGTGTACGAAAAAAGCGCCGGATTGTGGCTGAGTTGCTTAAAGTAAGCTGTATTAGGGTTGAAGGTTTTGCCCCGCGCGGGTTCTATTTTAATTTCGGGCGTAAAGTTGCTGTACAGCGACAAAATAACCTTTTCAAACCCGTTAAACACTGATAAAATAATAACCAATGCTGCACTACCCACAAATACCCCCAGCATGGATATGCCCGAAATAATATTGATGGCATGCATCTTTTTACGCGAAAAAAGATATCGTTGCGCTATATAAATCGAGGTGTTCAAAGGCTGATTATTGAATGGTGTGCAATATGGTAAAATGCTGCGATAGGAAAGCTGGATCTTTAATTTTCAAGCTGGCTATTTATTGTTTAACAGTGTTTTATTAAACGGACAAAACAAGATACTATTTTGTTTCTGAGGTTGTAAGGTATA
>CAXYKR010000418.1:0-15312 GCA_964277815.1 uncultured Mucilaginibacter sp.
GACTGTTTGACGAGCGCGTTGGCTTTTTTGCTAATCGCTATGTGCTTTATAATGATGATAACCAGCGCACCAGCACTTTAGATTATATACAGCGCTACCGCCTGGAGCCAAAACCCGAGGATGTTGAAAAATACAAAAAGGGCATCCTGGTTGAGCCTGCCAAGCAAATCGTGTATTACATTGACCCCGCTACGCCTAAAAAATGGCGCCCTTATCTCATAGCCGGTGTTAACGATTGGCAAAAGGCTTTTGAGCAGGCAGGCTTTAAAAATGCCATCATTGCCAAAGAATGGCCTGAGGCCGATACAACCATGAGTTTGGAAGATGCACGTTTTTCGGTAATCCGTTACGCTGCTTCCGAAAAACCAAATGCTTATGGTCCGCGCATCAGCGACCCACGCAGTGGTGAAATTATTGAAAGTCATGTTGTATGGTTTCATGATGTGATGAAGCTGCTGCACTCGTGGTATATGATACAGGCCGGTGCCATTGACCCGCGTGCACGCAAAATGCAGTTTGATGACCAGCTGATGGGCGAGCTCATTCGCTTTGTGTCATCGCACGAGGTAGGGCATTCGCTTGGCTTAAGGCATAACATGGGCGCAAGCAGCCAGACCCCTGTCGAGAAATTGCGTGACAAAAAATGGGTAGAAGCCAATGGGCATACGGTTTCTATTATGGACTATGCCCGCTTTAATTACGTAGCCCAACCCGAAGACCATGTTGGTAAAGAAGGAATTTATCCGCGCATTGGAGCTTACGATAAATGGGCCGTACAATGGGGCTATCAAATGTTTCCCGGTAATCAAAGCACTGAGCAGGAGCATAAGTTGTTAAACAGGCTGATTATCGATAGTTTGGCCCGTAATCCTAAATTATGGTTTGGCGGCGAAGGCAAAACCGATGACCCCCGCAGCCAAACAGAAGACCTGAGCGATAACGTGATTAAGGCTAACGAGTATGGTCTCAAAAACCTGAAAAGGGTAGTGGCCCAATTACCGGTCTGGACACGCGAGGAAGGTGATTTGTACGACAATTTATCCGAAATGCACAAAGGCGCTGTTGCTCAGTACAAGCGTTTTCTGTACCATGTGATGAAGCATTTTGCAGGCAGATACACCACCATCAAAAGTGTGGAACAGGCCGGACCGGTTTACACCGCCATCCCGAAAGCACGAATGAAACAGGCCATGCATTATGTTGGTCGTAATTTGTTTGAAGCTCCGTTATGGCTATATCCGGTAAGTATTACCAGTAAAACCGGCTTTAAAACCATTGAGGATATAACCGAACAGCAAAATCAGATTATCCTGATGATGCTGAGTCCGGTAATGCTTTACAACCTCAACACTATAGCCTTGCAAGCCAATGACCCGTACCCGGTAGCCGAGTATCTGAATGATTTGCAGAAAGAAGTGTGGAAACCATTAGGTAAAAATGAGATGAGCAATACGATGCGCCGCGGCCTGGAGCGTGCTTATGTCGAAAAACTTGCATTTATCATCAATCCTAAGCAGGTTAAAGACGGCAACATGAAAACCAGCGCGCAGCGCGACGATACCCGTTTGATAGCATTAGACCACACCAAAAAGCTAAGGGTAGCTGTAAAATTGATGGCATTAAACGATGCGAAAAATGCAGCTCATTACAACGACGTTGTTCATGAGATAGATAAAATATTACACGAAGAAAGAAAACTTTAATTTTTATACCAATGAAAGTATTAAAAATGTTTACAGTTGCCCTAATGTTGTTTTGCGGAAAAGCTGCAATGGCTCAGCAGGACACTACAACCATGAAACCTGATACTGCGCTGGCCCGCCGGAACGATAAAGCGCTACCAGCATACCTGGCCGTAAAAGACGGCCTGGTAAAATCAGACTCGGTTGGGGTGGCAGCGGCTGCCAAAGTACTGGCCGATGAATTATTGCGCGTTCGCCTGCGCTCGCATGTATTACAGGACTTGATGGGCATGAAAGCATTACGCACTCAAATTATTGCCGAAACCAACGCGATGGCCGAAACGAAAAATATCAACAAACAACGGGAACATTTTGCCAACGTGTCTAAAGGTTTTTGGGAATTAGCAGGCCGGTATCGTTTTATCAAAGAAAAGACTATTTACTACCAGCAATGCCCCATGACGGGCGTAACCTGGGTGAGTGATAGTAAGGAAATCAAAAATCCTTACTACCCTAAAAACATGCTCACCTGCGGCGCAGTAAAGGCGCAGTTGTAAATATTTAAAGGCATTATAATTCTTCATAAGTTCTTTCAGTGAGTTAATAAAATCAGTTTACAGAGCATCTATTGAAGAGGGTGCTCTGGTTTTTACTGATTCTTGATGTAAGTGATATGTTTTATATTTTTTTGAGATACAGTTTTGTAGGGGTAGCTTTTGTTTGTGCAGCAATTTTGCTTTGGTTGCCGTCCGTCGCATCAGCACAAAATAAACTCCGTACGGACACCGTATCTATTTCGGGCTTAACGGAAACCTCCAAGCCATTTATCGAAAAGGCAATGGGGGGCAGTAGTCGGGTTAAACTGGACTGGTCCGATGGTGAGGAGAAAGTAACCATGATTTACGATGCTAAAAAAAGCAGTCGTGCCGAACTGTTAAAGCAAATAGCGCTTGCCGGTTTTGATAACAGCGAGTACCTGGCCCCGGATGAAGCTTATCAAAATTTGCCGGCACCTTTACGTTACAAACGGGCACGTAAACCTCAATGGGCAGTAGCTATTAACCCGCTTATCAAAACTCCCCAGGCAGTTAAAGCTGCAGAAGTTACCGGCAGCGGCAAGGCTACGCCGCTAATTTTAGTCACCAATACTTACCTGCAGCTGAAAGATGCTTTAGTAAATGCCGATACTGAAGCGGCTACAACGGCTGCTAATGGCATGCTGTCGGAACTGAAGCTGATTAAGCCCGCTGATATTCCGGCAGCAATCGTTAATGACTGGACCAGTTATCGCCAGCAATTAGAAGCGGTTTTACACAACTTTGGCAAAGACTCCAATATTGAGGCCAAGCGTCAGTTATTTAACAGCTTGTCTCCGGCAATGCATAGTATAGCAAAAGCCGCCGGCTACCAGCAACCCCTGTACTACCAGTTCTGCCCGATGGCCAATAATGGCAAAGGCGCCAACTGGGTCAGCCAGTTTGCCGAAATCAAAAACCCGTACTACGGTAACATGATGCTCAATTGTGGTCAAACTGTCGAAACGATTAAGTAAGCAACGCAATCACCACATTTTTCATGAAGCACAATCAACCATCAGCATGGCTAATTTTGCTATGCCTTTATATTTTTAGTATTGCCCAGGTAAAGGCGCAGCGCGTTGTTAAATATGAGTTATATGTAAAGGATACATTAGTAAATTTTACCAGAAAAACTAAGCGGGCTATCGCGGTAAACGGTCAGATACCTATGCCCACGTTAACTTTTACCGAGGGCGATACCGCCGAAATTGTGGTGCATAATTTATTAAAGGAGCCCACCGCTTTGCACTGGCACGGTTTAATACTGCCTAATCGCGAAGATGGCGTACCATACCTAACGCAAATGCCCATAAAACCGGGCGAGGTTTATACTTACCGTTTTCCAATCAAACAAAACGGTACCCATTGGTACCATAGCCATTACGGTTTGCAGGAGCAAATAGGCATGTACGGTTCTATGATTTTGAACAAACGCCCGGCTGATGTAAGTTTTAGAAAAGGTATTGACGATTTGCCTACGGTGCCGCTCATTTTAAGCGAATGGACTGATATGAAGCCAGAAACCGTGCATCGCTTATTACATAATGCTTCAGACTGGTTTGCCATCAGAAAAGGGGCAACCCAAAGCTATGCCGAAGCCATCAAACAAAAGCAATTAGGCACCAAGTTCACCAACGAATGGAAACGGATGCTGGCCATGGATGTAAGCGATGTGTATTACGATAAATTTTTGATAAACGGTAGCACCGAGAGTACATTTAAAAATCTGAAAGCGGGCGACCGGGTAAGGTTGCGGATATCAAACGGTGGAGCGTCTACCTATTTTTGGCTACGGTATGCCGGTGGTAAAATTACGGTAGTAGCCAGCGATGGTAATGATGTGGAACCTGTAGAAGTTGACCGGCTGATGATTGCTGTGTCAGAAACGTATGATGTAGTAGTCAATATACCTGCATCCGGAACTGCTTTTGAGTTTATGGCAACGTCCGAAGACCGTATTCGTTCGGCCTCCATATTTTTAGGTGATGGCGTGAAGCAACTAATCTCGCCTTTGCCCCGCCTCAAGTATTTTGCCGGGATGAAGATGATGAATGGCATGATGAAAATGAACGGTGATTTGGACGATATGGGCATGAACATGAGCCTGAACCAGATGGACATGAATGCGGTTATGTACCTCGAAATTACCGGTGCTACCCCGAAACAAATATCTACTATCGATTTGTACCGGCCCAACAAGATATCATCTATCAAAACGCTGAACTATGCTATGCTGCAAGCTCCGGCAAGCACCACGTTGCCGACCGGTGTACCGGTAAAGCAATACCGTTTCACGCTTACGGGTAACATGAACCGCTATGTTTGGAGTATAGATAACCGGGTGATTTCGGAAACAGAGAAAATACCGGTTAAAAAAGGGGAGACGCTCAAGTTGATATTGTATAACAACTCAATGATGCGGCACCCCATGCATTTGCACGGCCACGATTTTAGGATATTGAATGGCAAAGGCAAATATGCGCCTCTAAAAAATGTGGTAGATGTTATGCCTATGGAAACGGATACGCTCGAGTTTAGCGCTAACAACGAAGGCGATTGGTTTTTCCATTGCCATATATTATATCACATGATGAGCGGTATGGGGCGCATATTCAGTTATACCGATGCGCAACCCAACCCTTTATTGCCTACGCCCGAAAAAGCCTACCGCAAACTGAAGGCAGATGACCGCATGGCGCATTTTATGGCACGCAATGATTTTGCAACCAACGGTAACGATGGCGAGGCCATGCTGCAAAACACCCGCTACAGTTTGGCCACCGAGTGGCGCCTGGGTTATAACAACATGCACGGCTACGAAATAGAAACGCATTTTGGGCGGTACATAGGCAAAATGCAGTGGCTGATGCCATTCATTGGTTTTGACCACCGTTACCGTGACATGGGAGACGAGGGGCCTGAGAAAAATCTGTTTGGGCAAATCAACACTAAAAACAAGCGCACGCAATTTAGTTTAGGTATGGCTTACACTTTACCCATGCTGTTAGTTGCACAGGCCGAGATTTACCACGACGGTAACGTAAGGGTACAACTCATGCGCGAAGACATCCCGGTCGCTAAACGGTTGCGGGCCGACTTTATGATTAATACAGATAAAGAGTATATGGCCGGCCTTTTGTACATTATTACCCGTAACATGGGTATCAAAACGCACTACGACAGTGATATGGGCTGGGGGATAGGTCTGTCTTTAAATTATTAAAAAAGGACTTCAACAAATTTCGACCAAATTTATGGTTTTTAATTCGACGATTCTCTGAAAATAATTTCTGAGGGCAGAACGATGGATTCGGCTTCTGAAATATGGTTGGTCCGGGCGAGTTTTTTAAATAAGGTTTGTGCCGCTACTTTTCCAATTTCGTAGGCTGGCTGATTGATGGTGCTGAGCGGCGGGTTTAAAAAGCCCGCCATGGCAAAGTTTGTAAACGTAAGCACCTTTAGTTGGCCGGGAATATTAACGTTTAAATCGTGACAAACCTGGTATAAAAGCGGAATTAATTTTTCCACACTTAATATAATGCCATCGGGCCTGTCATCACTCTTAAAAAGCGATGATAATATGGTATAGTCATTCTCCGGGTCGTTTCCGCAAATCAGTACGTTCTCGTAAGTAATCAGATGTTCTTTTAGCGCCGATTTGTAACCGCTTTCGCGATTGCGATTGATAGCCAGGGCCGGCGAATTGCCAACAAATGCAATCTTGCGGCAATTTTTTGAAATGAGATGTGATGTAGCCGCAAAGCTGCTTTCAAAATCGTTGGTCACGATGCAGGTTGTAGGCAATTCTTCACGCACCCGGTCAAAAAATACCACCGGGGTGTTACTGTCCATTACTGCCTTTATATGGTCTACCGTGTCTGTTTGCTCAGACACCGACATTAAAATACCATCTACCCGCCCGCTCCTGAAGTCTTGCATAATAGCCTGTTCCCGGCTTAAACTCTCGTGCGTCATGTAAATGAGTACATGATAGCCGTAAAATAAGGCCACTTCCTCAATACCGTTAATCACTTTAGCAAAAAAGCTGTCGGCAATTTCGGGAATTACCACGGCAACCGTTTTGCTGCGGCGCTTTCTTAAACTACTGGCGTAAGGGTTAGCAATGTATCCCATTTTACGCGCCGCTTCCAAAACAATGTTTTTTGTTGCATCACTAATCTCGTAACTATTAGCTAACGCTTTCGAAACTGTTGCTACTGAAAGCGATAGCTCTTTAGCAATCATTTTAAGGGTAACCGACGGCATGTTATAGTAATTGGCGATGCAATATAGAAATTATCTATCGAAAACGGTTTCGTAAATAAAAGTACCGCATTGTACAAACAGTGGGTGTACTGATGCTAACTTAGTACAGTCAAATAACGACATTATCAATTATTAACCGCAGGCTTATTTCTCACAAAGCTTGCTTATTTTTGCAAAAATCATGAAAGAGCTGAAAGATTCAGAAATTAATCCTCTTGCAAGCCTCGACAACTGGGAAGACGATGTGCTGTCGCGTTATCCTGACCCGGAAAGTATTGCCACTACCCGCAGTACTGAAGAGTACCGTCAGTATGACGACCCGGCACGCGATACGGTAAGAGAGTTTTACAAGTTAAACCACACTTACCAGACTTACGAGTTTGTACAGGAGAAAAGAAAAGATTTTCTGGCTTTCAGCCGCGAAGAAAAAACCATTTGGGAAGCGTTTGATTTTCTGAACCAACTGGTTGACGACTCTGACCCTGATACCGACCTGGACCAGTTTCAGCATTTGTTGCAAACTTCTGAGGCAATCCGTACCGACGGTCATCCTGACTGGATGGTGTTAACCGGTTTGATGCACGACATGGGTAAAGTGCTTTGTTTATTCGGCGAGCCGCAATGGGCTGTAGTAGGTGATACCTTCCCGGTAGGTTGTGCTTTTTCTAATAAAATTGTATACCCTGAATTTTTTGCGTTAAATCCGGATTCAACCAATCCTAAATATAATACCAAATTGGGTATCTATGAAGAAGGTTGCGGGCTGAGAAACGTGACTATGTCTTGGGGGCATGACGAGTACGTTTACCAGATGATGAAAGATTATTTGCCTGAACCTGCTTTATACATGCTGCGTTACCACTCATTTTATTCATGGCACCGCGAAGGTGAGTACGGCTACCTGCTGGACGGCCACGACCGCGAGATGCTGAAATGGGTAAAACTGTTTAATCCTTACGATTTATACTCAAAAAGCCCGATTGCTCCTAATTGGGAAGAAATCAAAGGATATTATCACGAATTAATTGCCAAATACCTGCCTGCAAAACTTAAGTTTTAAGGGCAACATACTTCCTGAACACTATTAAATAACAAACAAATTATGAGATTAAATTTACGTATCTACGAAGGTAGATTGCTGCCTTTTTGGCTTCTCTTTGCCTTGTTTTTCGCCTTTGGGCAGTCTTTTGCACAGACCGGCCGGCGCATTACAGGTAAAGTTACAGACAACAAAGGGCAGGGAATCCCAAGTGTAACTGTAACAGTTAAAGGCGCAGCCCGCGCAACTCAAACTGATGTTGAAGGTAAATTCGGCATCAACGCCGCTAGTGGCGAAACGTTAGTGCTTACTTCTATTGGCTACACTACTAAAGAAGTAGCAGTAACCGGCGAAACTGTTTACAATATTGAGTTAGCCGAAAGCAGCAACTCTTTAAAAGATGTTGTAGTAATTGGTTACGGTACAAGTTCACGTAAAACCGTATCGAGTGCTATCACACAAGTAAAACAAGAGGATTTAAACCGTGGTGCTATTGCTGACGTAGGTCAGTTATTGCAAGGTAAAGTACCAGGCTTAAATATTACTGCCAGCGGTGACCCCAACAAACCTGCCGCGGTTATTTTACGTGGTGCTTCTACAGTAAACAGTCCGGGTTCTCCGTACTATGTAATTGATGGTATTCCTGGTGCAGATATCGCTGCTATCGCGCCTAACGACATCGTAACTATTGACGTTTTAAAGGATGCTGCTGCAACTGCTATTTATGGTAACCGTGCTTCGGCAGGTGTTATTATGGTAACCACCAAACGCGGTAAAAAGGGTTCATCATTGGTAACTTACAGCGGATACGGTGGTATTGAAAAAGTTAGTAACCAACTGGACCTGATGAACGCTGACGAAATCCGCGCTTTCCTGGCAAAGAACAATACTACTTTCACTGCCGGCAACGATTTGGGTGCCAACACCGATTGGATGAAAGCGATTGAGCGCCCTACTGCATATTCTCAAAACCATAATATTTCGTTAAGTGGTGGTTCTGAGCATGGTACTTACAGCGCCAGTATAAACTATTTTAAAAAACAAGGTATTTTAAAAGGTAGTTCTTTAGAGCGTGTAATTGGTCGTTTGTCAGTTGACCAATATGCTTTGAACGACAAATTGAAGTTCAGCTTAAACTTGTCAAATTCTACCAGCAATTCTAATAACGTACCATTACAAAATGTGGTTTTACTGCAGGCTGCTAAACACTTACCGGTAAGCCCTATCTATAACGCTGACGGCACTTACTTCGAAAATTTTAACACCAGCGGTTACTATAACCCATTGTCACTTGCAAACAATGCGCAAGACAATACCAAATATAATGTATTGTTAGGTTCATTTGTTACTGAAGCTAAATTGCCATTCGGTTTTACTTATAACGTAAACCTGTCTTATCAAAAAACAACGTCACAACATGGCGAGTTTTACAGCAGCTATTATAACCTATATCCAAGTGCCGGTTTTTATAACAACCCTGACCCAGGTATTGGTGTGTCGCACTATCTGCTTAACTTCGGCCAAAACGGTTCAGCGTTCCGCAGTAACTTTGCTAACACTACCAAAACACTCGAAACTTTCCTGAGTTGGAACAAAAAGTTCGGTGATCACTCATTAAATGCCGTTTTAGGTTACTCTTATCAGGACAATGTTTATGGTGATGGTATCCAAGTGTCAAGCACCAACTTCCCCGCCGATAACATTGGTTACAACAACTTGGCTTTGGGTAATCCATACGCAGTTTCTGGTTACCGTATCAATGTGGGTAACGACCAGACTTACGGTAAAATCCTGATGATTTCTGACTTCTTCCGCGTAAACTACAACTACAAAGAAAAATACATTATTCAGGGTTCTGTTAGAAGAGATGGTAGCTCTGTATTTGGTGCTAACAATCGTTGGGGTTACTTCCCGGCAGGTAGTATCGCATGGGCTATCAACCAGGAAGATTTCATGAAAGACCAAAATGTAATTGATAATTTAAAGTTACGCGCCAGTTATGGTGTAACCGGTAACTCATTTGGTATCGGTGCTTATACTGCTCAGTTACTTTATGGTTCAAGTGGTACCTATTACAACAATGGCATACAGGCTGGTGCTTACTCTCCAATCCAGGGTCAAAATCCCGATTTGAAATGGGAGCGCACAGCAACAACCAACATCGGTCTTGACTTTGCAATTCTTAAAAACAGAATTTCAGGTTCGATTGACGTGTATAACAAAAACACCAGCAATATGTTATTCGGCTACCGTGTTTCGGCTGCTCTTGTACCTGGTGGATTCATCAATGCTAACGGTGGTAGTATCAACAACAAAGGTATCGAGCTTAGTTTAACTGCTAATGCAGTATCAAGCAAAGACTTTACATGGTCAAGCACTATCAACGCTGCTTATAATAAAAACAAAGTTACCAGCCTGAAAAGCCCTTACGCTAATGGCGACTCAATTCAGTACACTTCTCCAGAGGGTCCGGGTCAATCAGGTTCTACTTTACAAATCCTAAAAGTAGGTTATCCTTTAGGTCAGTTCTTTACCTTTAAATATGCTGGTAAAGATGCTAATGGTAATTCACTCTTCTACAAAAGAGATGGCTCAACTACCACGCAGCCAACCCAAGGAAACGATTATTTCTATGCAGGCAGTCCGCAGCCTAAATTGTTAATGGGATGGAGTAACTCTTTCCGTTACAAAAACCTTGATTTGAACGTGTTTTTGAGAGGTACATTCGGTAACAAAATCTTTAATGCCACTCGTGCAGATTTATCAAACACATCTGCCGCAGGTGTTAACAACATCTTACGCAGCGCATCAGACGATAAAACCACCGACATCAGAAACTATTTCTATTCTGACCGTTATTTAGAGAATGGTTCTTACGTAAGATTGGATAACACAACTTTAGGTTACAACTTCAAACAACCGGTTAAATCTATCAGCAACATTCGTTTGTATGTAACCGCTAACAACTTGTTTGTAATTACAGGTTACAAAGGCATCGACCCTGAGATTAACCAGGGCGGCCAGTCGCCAGGTGTTGACTACAACAACTTCTATCCAAAAACACGTACATTCTTATTGGGCGTTAACGTATCATTATAATCAGTAAAAGAGTCATGAAAAAGATATTTTTAACCATTGCGTCTGTGATTGGTATAGCTGTGGGGCTATCCTCTTGTCACAAAACAGACGTAAAAGTAAATACCGAATTAACACCAGACATTTTCCCTCAAACTCCTGCTCAATATCAGGCAGCATCGGGAGCAGTATATATCGCACTGCGTAGTGATTACGCAGGTGCCTATTTCTTTTCGCAAAGCCACACTACCGACGAAACCGTATTAGCTGTTTACAATACAGACTGGATTGACGGTAACAGGTATCAGGAGTTGCATCGCCACACCTGGACAAAAGATAACTCTGGTATCAACGGTGTTTGGTACTATTTAACTAACCTGATTGGTGTAGCCAACCAAACCATCTCTATTTTTAATGCAGCTCCTGCCAGCAGTGCAAAAAGCACCAGCTTAGCTGAATTAAAAACCGTACGTGCTTTTGCTTACTACATGATGATGGATAGCTTCGGTAATGTGCCTTTAGATACTTTATATGGTGCTAAAGATTTGCAGACTAACGCACCTCGTGCCAAAGTTTTTAGCTTTGTTGAAACCGAATTGAAAAATTCTTTGCCTTACCTAAAATCAGACGTAAATACTACAACTTATGGTTTACCAACCAAGTATTTAGCTTACTCTATTCTGGCTAAAATGTACCTGAATGCTGCTGTTTACACTGGTACTCCGCGTTACGATGACTGTATTGCAGCTTGTGACCAAATCATCAGCTCAGGTAAATATTCGGTGGAGCCGATGGCTTCTTACCTGCAAATGTTTTACCCAACTAATGGTCCAACTACGCAGAAAGAATTCATTTTTGCTATCCCTTATGATGCATCGACAAATGGTGGTAACTTGATTTTTGCACGTTATAACCTTAATCGTAACTTAGGCATTCGCTATTTATACTCCGGTTCAACACCCGGTGGCTATACCGATCCAATTATTAACCAAAATACTGGTAACGGTTTAGTAAATAACAGACCAAGTGGTCCGTCTATGACAACTGCTGAATTCTACGCAAATTTTGATGACCCTAACGACATCAGAAACAAGCAATGGTTAACAGGCCAGCAATACTGGCAAGATGGTAAGCCGATTATGGTATCTACAACCAATGCCGGATATGACCAGTTTTACACCGGTTCGGCTCCAAATGCTACATTTGTGTACCCATTAGTATTAACTCCATTAACTTTTAAACCTCGTCCGGGCACTAACTCTGATTACGATTTAGGCCGTGACGAAATTGCTTGGAATACTGGCTACCGGAACAACAAGTTTTTGGCTGATTATACTAACCCAATCAACCGTAATCAAAATAACGACTTCCCTGTTTTCCGTTATTCAGACATCCTTTTAATGAAAGCAGAGGCTATTTTACGCGGTGGAGCGGCAACTTTAGGTTCAACTGCATTGTCGCTAGTTAATCAAATCAAAGCTAACCGTACAACTTCTCCGGCTTTAACTACTGTTAATTTAGACGTTCTATACAGTGAGCGTGCAAAGGAGATGGCTTACGAAGGCTGGCGTCGTAATGACATGATTCGTTTTGGTAAGTATGAAGGTACCTGGGGCTTAGGTAAAACTAACGCCGATACTTATCGCCGTATATTCCCTATACCATCTTCGGGTTTCCAAACCAACACCAAGTTGGTTCAGAACCCCGGTTATGCTAACTAATTCTACTCTTTAATCAAACAACCCCCGTTACCAAGCGGGGGTTGTTCGTTTACATTCGGCACAAATTTTTTATAGTGTTAATGTTTGGTTAACCCTGAAAATATGACTTATTTACAGGGTTCAAAAACCAGCAGAGCAACACTTATACCTAATTATGAGCAAAAACCATTTACAGTCGGCCGATATTATTGTATTCATTATTTACTTTATTGTGGTATCGGCTTACGGTTATTATATCTACCGTAAAAAGAAGGATACCGAAAACCCTCAGGATTTTTTCTTAGCCGAGGGCTCGCTAACCTGGTGGGCTATAGGCGCATCATTAATAGCTTCCAATATTTCTGCCGAGCATTTCATCGGCATGTCGGGTTCGGGCTTTGCTATGGGCCTGGCCATTGCCAGCTACGAGTGGATGTCGGCCGCTACGCTGATTATAGTAGCCTGGCTGTTCATTCCGCTGTACCTCAAAAATAAAATATTTACCATGCCTCAGTTTCTGGCGCAACGGTACAACAATCAGGTAAGCACCGTAATGGCGGTTTTCTGGTTATTGGTTTATGTGTTTGTCAATTTAACTTCCATCATATATTTAGGCGCTATTGCTATCAACGCCATATCAGGTTTATCATTCGGCTTCTGTGTGGTTTCGTTATGCGTCTTCTCGGTAATTGTAACCTTGGGTGGGATGAAGGTTATTGGTTATACCGATGTAATCCAAGTAATTGTGTTGATAGCCGGTGGCCTGGTAACTACGTATCTGGCGCTCACCAAATTAGCTGAGAACTTTGGTTACGGCGAAGATATTATCCGTGCACTCTCGGTACTTAAACAACAAGCACCCGACCACCTGCACATGATTTTTGATAAATCGAGCCCGCATTACATGGAATTGCCGGGTACGTCGGTAATTATTGGTGGTATGCTTATCAATAACCTGGCTTATTGGGGGTGTAATCAATACATTGTACAGCGTGCTTTGGGCGCTAATTTAAAAACTGCCCGTACCGGTATTTTATTCGCTGCGTTTTTAAAATTGCTGGTGCCGGTAATTGCAGTACTGCCAGGTATCATTATGTATGTACTGCATAACAAAGGTCTCTTTCAGCAGGAAATGATGGGGGCTTCGGGTACGGTAAAACCCGACCAAGCCTATCCGACTTTGATGAATTTACTACCTCCGGGATTGAAAGGCGTGGCTTTTGCCGCTCTCACGGCCGCTATTGTAGCTTCGCTGGCAGGTAAGGCCAATAGTATATCCACCATTTTTTCGCTGGATATTTATCAAAAATATTTTAACAAATCAGCGTCTGAACGTAAATTGGTTTTAACCGGTCGTTGGGCCGTTATTGTGTGTATGCTAATTGCAGCTGTTGTTACCCCGGCACTGCGTTCGCTCGATCAGGTTTACCAGTTTATACAAGAATACGTGGGTTTCTTTTCGCCGGGCGTTCTGGCCATATTTATGCTGGGCCTATTCTGGAAACGTACTACATCAGGAGCTGCCATGGCTGCGGCTGTATTAACAGTGCCTATATCAACCGCTTTAAAGTTTTTACCGGTTTGGACACATGGCGCGTTTCCGGATTATCCATTCTTAGACCGAATGACTATCACCTTTGTGTTAGTGGTTGTTATGATGGTGGCTATCAGCTTAATTAAACCCAAAGAGTACACCTCAGCCATTAAACAACCGGAACGGTCGGATTTCAGCGTTAACCCGGCTTTTATAATAATGGCTGTCATCATTACCGGTATTTTAACCGCATTGTATACGGTATACTGGTAACATCAAAATTTATCTATGATGAATACTATATTAAAAAAAACTTGCCTGAGCATGCTGAGTGTGATAAGCATCCAATGCTTTACATTGGTAAATCATGCTAACGCGCAAAGCAAAACTTATAACATAACGAAATACGGAGCCTTGGCCGACGGCAAAACCGACAACACCAAGGCAATCCAAAAAACTATCGATGCAGCTTCTGGCAATGGTGGGGGTATGGTATTAGTACCTAAAGGTAACTTCGTGACAGGAGTGCTTTATCTAAAATCGAACGTTGATTTACATGTAGATAAAGGCGGCGCTTTATTGGCAACCACCAAGCGAATTGACTACGGCCCGGCCAAGGCCTCAGCCCTCATTGTGGCTAATGACGTTGACCATGTGTCCATCACCGGGCGTGGTATAATTGATGGTAGGGGAGACTTGCTCATTAAAGATATTTACCGCATGTTGCGCGCCGGTACTTTAAAGGATGACGAGTGGCAAAAGTACAACGACTGGCACCAGATGCGCCCGGCCGAAGACAACCGTCCGCACCTGATTGATTTTAAAAACTGCCGCGATGTTATCATCAAAAATATCACCATCAAAAACGGATTATGCTGGATTCAGGATTACCGCAATTGTGAAAATATGCTGATTGACAGCATTAAGGTGGAAAGTAATACCTTTTTGAATAACGATGGTATTGACTTGGTTGACTGCAAAAACGTAAAACTGGCCAACAGCTTTTTCAACGTAGCCGATGATGGCATCTGCCTGAAATCGCATGACCCGAAGAGTGCCTGCGAAAATATTGAAATTTATAATTGCCGGGTACGGTCGAGCGCCAGTGCTTTTAAAATGGGCACCGCATCGCACGGCGGCTTTAAAAAAATTAAGGTACATGACATTACAGTGTATGATACCTACCGCTCGGCCATTGCTTTAGAAACTGTAGATGGCGGCACTTTAGAAGATATAGATATCCGAAATGTTACCGCTACCAACACAGGTAATGCTATATTTTTGCGTTTGGGTCAGCGTAAAAAAACGGCAGACCCTGGTGTGCTTCGCCGTGTTTACATTGGTAATGTTAAAGTACAGGTGCCCGCAGGCAAGCCAGATGCCGGTTACCACATGGAAGGTCCGGAAGTTAGGTTTAAGCACCACGTTTTTCCGTCTG
>CAXYKR010000419.1:0-16218 GCA_964277815.1 uncultured Mucilaginibacter sp.
GCATGCTGTAAAAAACAACCAAAAATACCTAGGGCATATGGTGTATAAATTTATCAAAAAAACACTGCCCCAGTTTCAGGAACCTGAGTATGCCCCTACCAACCAGTATACCAGTTGCGGCGTGCCTGTTATTTTGATGCCTGATGATGCTTACCGGCAAAAATTTCCGGATAATCCCAAAAATGTATTTGTACACCACCTGTTTTGGCCATACTACTACCTAACCGAAAAAGAATACGCGGTTAAATAAACAACACCTAAGCTTTTTTAACTGACGACTGCCGGGCAATCAACGAGGCCGGCAGTACCAGTTTTTGAAACTTGCTTTCTGTATTGGAAGGTTCCAGTTTGCTTAGCAACAAATTGATGGCACTTTCGGCAATTTGCTCAATAGGTTGCGCAACGGTGGTAATGGTTGGGGTATACATTTCAAACAAATCGTAATCATCAAAACCTACTACAGCTAAATCCTGCGGAATGTTAAGTTGCATGGCCTTCATGGCCTTTAACCCCATCCGGCACAAATAGTTGGTTAAAAACAGCACAGCATCCAAGTCAGGATTAGCCTGTAAAACTCTTTTAATCTGGTCAACTATGGCATCATTATCTTCAATAGCAACCTTCTCCACTCTTTCGGTCATGCCGTAATGCTTCATCGCCTCAGTATACCCAAAAAGCCTTTCCTGCATTTGGGTTTGTGTTGAGTTGAGGGTGATTAAACCGACTTGCTTAAACCCGTTTAGAATCAAGTGCTCAGTAGCCTGGTAAGCACTCTCCTTGTTATCAATCATCACGCTGTCAACGTTCACTTCGGGCAAATAGCGGTCGAGTAATACCACGGGCTTACCGCTGGCCATGATGGCCTGGATATCACTTTCCACGCCTTCGGGTGGTACAATGATATAGCCGTCCACATGCCTGTCCCGAAACATTTGCATCAATTCGCGGGCTTTGGCGGTATTATTACCGGTACTCGAGTAAATAATTTTATAACCGTTGCGGTAAGCATTGCCTTCAATTAATCGCGCTATACTGCCAAAAAACGGGTTGGCAATATCTTCTACCAGTAAGCCTATAATATTGGTTTTACCGGTGCGCAGGCTGCGGGCTAAGGTGTTAGGTTTATAACCTACCTGCTCCACCAGGTCCAATACGCTTTTCACTACCTTGTCGCTAATCCGCTTCTCTTTTGCACGGCCGTTCAGGATAAATGAAACAGTAGTAATAGATACGCCTAACTGCTTAGCAATGTCATTAATTGAAACTCTCTTTTCCAAAGTATAAGTGGGATACTATATAAACGCACAACATACAAAATATACGGCAGCTTTTGAAGCAAAAAATCATTTTAGCAAGCCCGAAAATCAAGTTCTATCTATTAAGTATACATTTTTAATAAGTGTAAAAATTACGCTATCTCCCATTAAAAAAAACCATTTTTAATAATAAAAACTACCTTTGCAGCGGTGAAAAAAGTATGCATTTACATACTCCTGCTTTTTATTGCAGCTGAAAATACAGAATTGCATCAGCTTTTAAAGCTGCCTATTCTGTTTCAGCATCTTGCCGAGCACCAGCAGCTCGACAGCCGCGTTGGTCTTGTTGATTTTCTTTCGATGCATTACTGGGGTGATGACCAGAATGATGATGACGACGAGCGCGACATGCAGTTGCCCTTTAAGAAACTGGATGTTCACACCCTACAGGTATACTTTTTACCAACCCTGCGCACTTATGCCATTAAAGCCTGTATACAACCGTTAAAAATCAGCCATCCGGTTTATCAGCACTTATATTTTCCCAACCCTGCGCTATCATCGCCGTTCAGGCCTCCCTGTGCTTAACTGCTTTTAAATTTTCTTAATAAACAGGCTGTAATTACTGCAAGCCGGGGAGAGTGATTTTACGTTTTCCGGGCTGTAGCATGATTACCGCCGGCAGTTGCATTTTCTTAACAGCATAATATGCTTAATAAAATTATTCAGTTTTCAGTTCGTAATAAATTGGTTATCGGGTTATTTATGGCGCTTTGGGTTATTTACGGCATTTTTGAAGTAAGCCGTTTACCTATTGATGCCGTACCCGATATTACCAACAATCAGGTACAAATTATAACCACCGCCCCAGCCTTGGGCGCACAAGACGTAGAGCGCTTAATTACCTTCCCTATTGAACAGGCCATCAGCAACATTCCGGGGCTAAAAGAAAGCCGCAGCTTGTCGCGTTTTGGCTTATCCCTAATTACCGTAGTGGTAGCCGATGATGTAGACATTTACTGGGCCCGCCAGCAGGTAACAGAACGTTTGCAGCAAATAGAAATGGATGAAAATGCCGGCAAGCCCGAGCTGGCGCCGGCCACTACCGGCCTGGGCGAAATTTACCAGTACATTGTACGCCCCAAACCCGGTTACGAAGGCAAATACAGCCTGGCCGACTTGCGCACCATACAAGACTGGATTATCCGCAGGCAGTTGCTGGGCACTAAAGGCGTAGCTGAGGTGTCTACCTTTGGCGGCGAACTTAAACAGTATGAGGTGGCCGTTGACCCGGCCAGGCTCACCTCAGTAAACCTCAGTATTACTGATATATTTAACGCCCTGCATAATAACAACCAGAATACCGGCGGCGCTTATATTGAGAAGGGACCGACTGTACTTTATATCCGCAGCGAAGGCTTGGCAGGCAACATAGCAGATATAGAAAACATTGTAGTTAAAAATACGACCGAAGGTACACCGGTGCTCATCAGGGATGTAGCGCAGGTAAGGCTGGGCGCTGCAACACGCTATGGTGCCTTAACTTACAATGCTGCCGGCGAAGTAGCCGGTGCCATTGTGATGATGCTGAAAGGCGAAAATTCATCAGAAGTAATTAAAAACGTTAAGCAACGCATTGCCGAAATACAAAAAACTTTGCCCGAAGGCCTGGTGATTGACCCGTTTTTAGACCGTACCAAGATGGTGAATAACGCCATAGGTACGGTTGAGCATAACTTATTAGAAGGGGCACTCATCGTTATTTTTGTACTGGTCATCTTTTTGGGCAACCTGAGAGCAGGATTGATTGTAGCCTCAGTGATTCCCTTGGCTATGCTGTTTGCCATCATCATGATGAACACTTTTGGCGTGAGTGGTAACCTAATGAGTTTGGGCGCGCTGGACTTCGGCCTGATTGTGGATGGCGCCGTGATTATTGTTGAAGCCATTTTGCATCATCTTCACTTCTCTAAAAAATATCAATCGGTAAATCAGCTTACGCAGAAAGAGATGAACGATGAAGTCTCCGGCTCGGCAGCGCGGATGATGAACGCTGCCGTGTTTGGGCAAATTATTATTCTGATTGTATACCTGCCTATCCTTTCGCTGTCGGGCATTGAGGGTAAAATGTTTAAGCCGATGGCCCAAACGGTAGCCTTTGCCATTTTGGGTGCCTTTATTTTATCGCTTACCTATGTGCCGATGATTAGCTCGCTTTTCATCAGCAAAAAAGTATCACATCAGCCCAACCTGTCCGACCGGGTAATGGACAAGATTGAAACTTTTTACCAAAAATGGCTGGGCAAGGCTTTGCAATACCGCAAAATGCTGGTGGGGTCGGCTTTTGCCTTATTTGCGGTTGCCGTACTGCTGTTTACCCAAATGGGTGGCGAGTTTATCCCGCAGTTGGAAGAAGGCGACTTTGCAGTTGAAACCCGCTTGCTGGTGGGTACTAATTTGAGCACTACGATTGGTACTTTTAAACAGATATCGGGCATACTAAAAAACAAGTTCCCCGAGATAGAAAAAATTGTATCGCGCATTGGCAGTTCCGAGGTACCCACCGACCCGATGCCGATTGAAGGCGGCGATATGATTATTGTACTGAAAGATAAAAGCGAATGGACCAGCGCCTCGTCGTTCCCCGAGATAGCCTCTAAAATGTCGGAAGCCGTGCAGGATGCTGTCCCGGGCGTTACTACCAGTTTTCAGTTCCCGGTACAAATGCGTTTTAATGAGCTGATGACCGGCGCCAAACAGGATGTAGTGTGTAAGGTATTTGGTGAAGATTTGAACACACTGGCTCGCTATGCCCAGCAAATTGGCAGCATCAGTAAAACTGTTAAGGGTACTGCCGATTGGTATGTGGAGCAAATTACAGGTATGCCGCAGGTTGTGATTAAATACAACCGGGCCGAGATAGCTAAATACGGTTTAAATATATCGGATGTTAATCGAATTGTAAACGCGGCTTTTGCAGGGGCTGCAGCAGGTAAGGTTTACGAGGGCGAAAAGCGTTTTGACCTGGTAGTGCGTGTAGGCAGCCAGGGCCGGCGCAGTTTGAGTGATGTGCAAAACCTGCTGATTACAACGCCTAAAGGCATTCAAATTCCGCTTTACCAAGTGGCTGATGTTAATGAAATTGAAGGCCCGAACCAGATACAACGCGAAGATGCCAAACGCCGCATCACGGTTGGCTTTAATGTACGCGGTCGCGACGTACAATCTATCGTGGAAGAGCTGCAGCAAAAAATCAACAGCAAAGTAAAGCTGGCTCCCGGTTATTATATTACTTATGGCGGCGCGTTTGAAAATTTGCAACAAGCCAAAAAGCGCTTGAGCATTGCCGTGCCGGTAGCGTTGCTACTCATTTTTGTGATGCTTTATTTTGCATTTTCATCCGTTAGAGAAGGGGCGCTGATTTACACCGCTATTCCACTATCAGCTATTGGTGGCGTATTTGCGCTGGCCATGCGTGGTATGCCTTTCAGTATATCGGCAGGCGTTGGTTTTATCGCCCTGTTTGGTGTGGCCGTGTTAAATGGTATCGTGCTCATCTCTGAGTTTAACCGCATCAAAAAAGAAGGACGCGTTACCGATACCCTGCAACTGGTAATGCAAGGCACTCGCAACCGCCTGCGCCCTGTACTCATGACGGCCGCCGTTGCCTCTTTAGGTTTCTTACCTATGGCCCTCAGCAACGGTGCAGGCGCCGAAGTGCAGCGGCCGTTAGCAACCGTAGTGATAGGCGGCTTAATTACCGCAACGTTTTTAACCTTGTTTGTACTGCCGGCTTTGTATCTGTTGTTTGAAGGCAAACATAAAATTAAGCCGGTTACCGTTTTACTAATTATAGGTGCGGCCGGTATAACGACCTCATCCGCCAATGCTCAAACCCAGCCAACACCGGTTACCGTTCAACAGGCAGTTGACATTGCATTAAAACGCAATTTGCAGGCACAAGCAGCCCGGTTAAACGAGCAGGCTGAAGGCATCCGTCAAAAAACATCGTTTGATATTGCGAAAACCCAGTTGAGCGCCGACTACGGACAAATTAACAGTATTGTGAATGATACCCGCTTGGGTATAGTGCAATCGGTGAGTTTCCCTACCGTCTACAGCAATCAGAAAAGGGCTTTAAAAGAGAATTACTTGGCGGCACAAGCGCAAACGCAGCTTACCCAACAGGACATCAGATTGGATGTTCGCCGGGTATATTACCAGCTGATTTGGCTGATGCAGAAAGAAAAACTACTACACTATGCCGATAGCATTTATACCCTATTTGAAAAGAAAACCAGCTTACGTTTTAAAGTGGGCGAGGCTAATATTTTAGAACAAACCACGGCACAAACGCATCATCAGCAAATTAGCAACCAGTTGAACCTGGTGCTCAGCGACCAGCAAATTGCCTTGAAACAATTTAACTTCTTACTGCACGATTCGCTTACATACGTACCTGCTGTGGCCCAGTTGAAAGCAGACTTTAGTTATGCCTTACCGGCCAACCCTGCCAATGTTGAGCAAACGCCGCAGGTACAGCTTTACAGCCACCAGGCCGAAGCGGCCCGCTGGCGTTGGCGCACCGAGAAGGCCAAACTTTTACCCGACTTTTTTGCCGGTTATAACAATCAAAGTATTGCCGGCTCGCAGATTGTAGAAGGGCGCGAAACTTACTTTAGTGCCGGTAAACGGTTTAATTACATTAATGCGGGTATTAGTATTCCGTTATTTTTTGGGGCGCAGTCGGCCAGGGCGTCGGCAGCTAAGGTAGAATGGCAACTGGCTCAAAAGCGTACGGATTATGCTTTGCTGCAAACACAAACTGCTCTGCAAAACGCTCTGCAGCAAGTACAAAAATATGCTGCCAGCTTAAATTATTACGAGCAACAGGGCCTCAAAAATGCATCATTGATTATTACTACTGCCGACAAGCAATTTACCGGCGGCGACATTAATTACCTGCAATGGGTTATTTTGGTTGACCAGGCTATTACCATCCGGAACGAATACTTGGACATGCTGAGCAGCTATAACCAGGCAGTTATTGAAGCCCAAAAACTATACAGCTTATAAAGAACACCATTATGACACGATATATATTATTGCTTGCCGCTGCTGTAACTCTTGCTTCTTGCAGCCACAAAAAGCCAGAACAAGAAAGCACCGAACAGGCCGAAACCGACACCTTGCTGGTCAAACTAACGTCTTTACAAATTAAAAACGCAGGCATACAGGTAGGCACTCCGGTGCTTACCCAGGCAAGCGGCATCCTTAAATTGCAAGGCAGTATTGATGTACCACCGCAAAGTACCGTTAGCGTGAGTTTTCCGTTAGGCGGCTATTTAAAACGCACCGACCTGCTGCCGGGCGTGCATGTGAGAAGAGGGCAGGTGTTAGGCGTACTGGAAGATATGCAGTACATCCAGTTACAGCAGGATTACTTATCGGCAAAAGAACGTGAGCTATTTGCCGAAACTGAATACAAACGCCAGTTAGAGCTTAACGCCAGTAAAGCCAGCAGCGACAAAGTACTGCAACAGGCCCGCACCGAAATGCAAACACAACGTATAACCATGCAGTCGCTGGCTCAAAAACTTGAACTGATCGGCATCAATCCCCGTCATTTAAGTTCCAACAATATTTCCAAAAGCGTTAATATTTTGTCGCCCATTGATGGCTTTGTATCCAAGGTGAACGTAAACATCGGCAAGTACACCTCTCCTACCGATGTATTATTTGAGCTGGTAAATCCTAAAGATATACACCTGGCACTTAACGTTTTTGAAAAGGATGTTAATCAGCTATCCGTTGGACAGCGGGTAATTACTTACACCACCGCTCATCCCGAAATGAAATATGAGGCTGAGATTATTCTCATCAGCAAAAACCTGAACGAAGACCGCATGGCCAATGTACATTGCCATTTCGAAAAGTTTGATGCCTCCTTATTACCGGGTATGTTTATGAATGCCGAGGTACAAGTAAATAATCAAACCGCCCTAACTGTTACCGAACAGGCCGTTGTAAAGTGGCAAAACAAATATTACGTTTTTACCGACCAAGGCCACAACACTTTCCGGATGGTGCCGGTAACTACCGGCAACCAGAACAACAGACAGCAGCAAATTAGCGGTCAAAGCATTACGGCCAATACTAAACTGGTCACTCAAAACGCCTACGCCTTACTCATGAAAATGAAGAATAATGCCGAGGAAGAATAGCGATAGCTTGAATCTATTTTAAAACTCTAACTAAATCAACAAAAACTATAATAGTTGTAAGACAAGAACGGAGATGCTCATACATCTCCGTTTTGCTTAAATATGAACTGTAAACGTTAAGTGATTATGCTATTAATTTGTGTTCGTCAAAAAAGCTACTCAGCGCATTTTCGAGCGAGGGGAGCAACATACCACGCTCGCTTTTTAGAGCCGTATATTTTGGACGAACGGCTTTATAATCCATGGTTTGTACAGAAACCGGGTTAATCAAATTAAGGTCATACCCTCCGCGTTTGGCGATCTCCATAGCCAGTGCAGCCCTGCTCACCGTGCCACTATTAGCCAAATGCCAGATGCCAGACTCATCGTCAATCAGCAAATTTAAACTGGTATTTACCAAATCGGGCACGTAGGTAGGCGATATAAATACATCGTGCTCCACCATAAACTCCTTTTCGGTTTTAAGGCTGTTGATGATGCTTACCACATCGTTATGATGGTCCCATGGGCTAAACAAAATTCCGGTACGTACTATCAACGCGGTCGGGTCGTTTTTTAAAACGTATTGCTCGGCCAGTGCTTTACTTTGCCCAAAAATATTAAGCGGATTAACTGCATCGTTTTCAAAATAATGGTCGTTTTTGGCGCCATCAAAAACCATATCGCTCGAGAAGGTAAGCAGTTTGATACCATACAAATTGCTGAAATAAGCCAGGTTTTCGGGTCCGTGCGTATTGAGTTGATAGCAACTATCGCAGGATACTTCGGCCTGATCGAGCTTCACAAATGATGCTGTATTAACTATGGCCCATGGGTTAAGGCGTTCAATGGTTTCTTTAATCTGCTCCCTGTTGGTAATATCCAAATCTTTTTTGCTGAGCAGATGGTACTTGATGTTGCGCATATCGCACAACCGTGCAAAAGCTTTAGGCAACGAGCTGTTTTTACCTATGACCAGCAATGGCCTTTGTTTAGCATCGGCAATAGTAACAGGCGGCTTACTCTTATTGTAGATAAGGCGCATATCCCGTTCCCACCACCCTTTGGCTTTTAACAAAGGATGGTCGTAGGTTTGCTTTTCGGCTAACTCTTTCAGCATTTTACCTAATGCCGTAACTCGCGGATAGCCCGATAATACATCAAACACACCAGGCTCATAATCACCGTTGGGCATGGTAAGCAACCGGTTCCAGCCAAATGAACCGAGCAAGGCCCAAGCTGTAATAGCCACTACGTTCACCTTTTCCTGCTCCAGCTTTTTGCCTGTTTGCCAGATGCTTTGCACCCAGCGTAACTGCTCTTCGCGCGTACAGTGCAGATGCACTTCGGTTACTGCCATAGGCAATTGGTAACGGTTCCAGGCTTCCTTTAATAGATTATACAAGCCGGTCGAGTTAGCGTTGCCTACCCTTACCACTTCAACGTCGGCATACTGATGTTTACCATTACCCCCATGGGTATGTGGTGGAAAGTGACTGATATTCTCATCAATATAACGCTCTGATGTCAGATAGTAATTAAATCCCATCACATCGGGAGGGCATGGGTATTCCTCAAAAAACGCAAGCTCTTCACTGCTGATACCATTTTTTTGCAGGTACAGATACAACGGGTGACCAAGCACTACCTTGCCGCAAAGCAAATCAAAGCTTAACCAGCGGCGATTATTTTCAAAATCGGCCTGGTACTGTAGTAGGGGTGTGCTGTGTATCTTACCTAAGTCTTCGGTTTGTACCAGTTTAGCAACAGGATTAATTTTCCTGATTTGCTGCATAGCCAGCACGGTAGCCTTGCACTCGTTCACTAAAATTTTCAGAAAGCTACGGTCAGTGTCGCCGTGCGGATGCCATAAACCATAGAGCCCGCAAAAACGTGCGGTAGTCAACGGCTCGTTCACCGGTGTATAATACTCTAACCACGGAAAACGTTCGGCAACTTTTGCGGCATAATCGGCCAGTCCGTATACAAAACTGTCTTCGAGCATGTTTACGTAGGTCGGGCCGCTACCGTGGTGCACTAAACCGGCAATGGGCTCAACACCACGTTCTTTTAACTGGAGCAATTTAGTTTCGGTATTGCTCCAGTTAATGTTAGTATCTTTTTCGGGTTGGTGCTTTTCCCAAAGTACCGGGTACCTCATTTTAGTAACACCTAAATCGGCAAAGAGATTAATGTCTTCACTTCTGTGGTAATGTCCTGAGTATACGAGCTGGTCAAGATATACGTCGCCAACCCGGTTAATAGTGCATTCAATGCCACCCCAAAGTTCCATTAATTTATATTTAGTTGTATAAGCTATAAAACCGGATGATAGCTATCCGGCCGTGTAGAGAATTCAAGTTGAAAGCAGCCTGGACGATAAATCAATAGCTCGTTTTATGCACATCACTTATCTTTTTTTACAAGCGCCTATTCACTTATCATTCCAAGCCTTGCTCCTAAACTAAATTCTACAAACAGTTTAAGCACTTAACTGGCAATCGAAAAATCGCTGCTTAAGTGTCTGTTCATTAATTGCATCATTTTGTCAACGGTATTATCCCAGGATTTATCGGCCAAAAACAAATCTGTTTTAGCTAACCATGCTGAGCGATTGGTTATGTTCAATTCGCGCTCAATGGCTTCAATAAAATCTTCCGCATTCGCACCTATGCTTACCAGTTTGTGGCGGCCGTACGGGTTAATTACATCCTTGATAGGTGTTGAAACCACCGGTATCCCTGCTGATAAATATTCGGGGGTTTTAGTAGGGCTGATAAATTTAGTAGACTCGTTTATGGCGAAAGGAATCAGGGCTATATCCCATCCTGATAAATAAGCAGGTAATTCCTGGTAATTTTTTTGCCCCATGTAATGAATATTACTGTTGGTTGGCAGCGTAGCCGGGTCAATTTTCACAACCGGACCAATCAAAATAATTTGCCAATCCGGGCGGGCATCGGCAATACCTTTAATCAGGTCGATGTCAAAGCGCTCATCCAGCACACCATAAAAACCCAATTTTACGCCTTCGATACTGGCTTGGTCGGCCGGTTGATTTTTAACCGTACGGGCTTTCATGAAGTGCTCTTTCTCAATGCTGCTCGGGAACGGATGAATGTTAGGATGCTGAAGTTTTTTAGCTTCATATAAAGACTGACCTCCGGTAAATACCACATCGGCTCTGCCTAAAAGCTTTTTCTCCATTTGGGTCAGTTCTTTTGGCGCATTTTTAAATGCCGACAACTCATCCATGCAATCATAGATGGTCAGTTTTGGCGTATGCTTTTCGGAGATTGCCAAGAACATTGGTGAGTAGTACCAAAACGCAAAGTTATCCAGGTTTTTACCTTGCAAAAATTGGTCAACTAAATCAGTCATTGATGCAGTAACTTCTTCGTGGCTTAAGCCTTCGGGCAAATGTGGCACACCTACAATGATGTTATTACCACGATTGGTAAACGTTATATGGCCATCATCTTTAGCGTCAAAAATGGGCTCCTCTAAAACGTAAACGGTACTATAATTACTAAATCTGCTTAACAAATGCTGTGGACGCTGATAAACAAAGTCCCAGCGCAGGTGTGAAAAACAGAGTAGATTTGATGGAAATGTTTTTGAGATATCTTTCATGGGTATACTAATATTGACGGGATTTTTTTATTTCATAAGCATAACAACATCAAAACTTTAATGTTTAACTTCTAATTAAAAAAGGTTATAAATAAGAAACAAAGCGTATTTATACTATGCCGTTGCGTATTTTTTTGCTAACCCTATGATGCTGCAAACCGCTAAACATCATTTATTACTCAGTAAGTCAACCCGTTTTCTGTTGGAACACATACATAACCCGCACACCTGCCTTTAGTTTGACGATAGAAGGCCAAACAACGTATTTTTCTTATTACGCTATGTTATTTCATAGCAGTCAAAACATTTTAACATTCAAGCAGTTATAACAGATTATTAAAACAACTAAGGGATGCCTGTACAGGCATCCCTTAGTTGTTTTAATAAGAATTAGTATTTCTCGACTTATCACTCTTTACCTGGCTCGGTCGACCTCAATAAACCTTCGGGTACTTTTAAAGCACCGGTGTTAAAATCAATAATCCCGTTACGCTCATCTTCTATATTAGTGGCCTGCGTGTATACATCGCCAGCGATGCGGCGCTTTCTGAGCTCCTTTTTAAACAAACTGATTTGCTCAGTGCGCTCGCTATCATCTTGCGGACCGCCATAATCGGCAAATCCGAAACCGCCCCATTCGCTCACCAATAAAGGCACTTGCTTACGGAAAAAGAATGGGTCTCCTACAATTAACGGGAAGGCAGCTACCCCCTCTTGTTTACCGGCTACCAAATCATCCAGCATTTCTTTCCAGCGGTTTAATTCCGGGGTATACAAATGCACCGTCAGCAAATCGCTTTTCAAGCGACCCTCGTAAGAGATATGCTGCCAGCCATCGTTATCCACTACCAAAAACTGCGGGTACGCAATTTGCATGTAGTGGTACATATTCATTATGTATGTGCGGGTAGCCTCGTTGGTGGCAATATCCTGCGCGCCCCAGTCTTCGTTGTACAAACTCCAGATGATCACCGACGGGTGAGTGGCAATCAGTGCTAGCATCCGCAACAACTCTTCTTTATGGTTTTCGCGGCTTTTTTCGGTAGAGCGGTGCGGGCTGGGAACCTCCACCCATAGCAATATACCTAATTTATCGGCCAGATTATATATGCGTGGGTCTACCCCGGCAATGTGGATACGCACCAGGTTACATCCTAATGCCTTCATGGCATACAGGTGCGCTTTAATTTGCTCATAAGTAGCTGCACTTGGCTGGTACAATATCCCGTCCAGGTAAATGGGTTTATTATTTAAATAAATATTGCTGCCCCGCGCTTCGATTTTGCGCAAACCAAAATGTGATTCTATCTCAGCCACATGCCCGTTACTATCCACCAATTCTGCTATCAATCGGTATAAATGCGGTGTTTCCGGCGACCATAATATAGCGTCCGGTATTTCAATCACCAGTCGCTGTTCCTTTTGCCCGGCATCCAGTGCCAGCTGGTATTCGTCAGTAGCAATAGGTACTCTATCATCTTGTTTACGGTGGTATACCTTAAGACGTATCGTATATAAACCCGGGTCGTGTATGCGGGTAGTTAAATTAAACCTCACCAGGTTATCTTCTACCACACTCACTACACCTACCCTTGACCGCAAACGATTACGCTCTACGGTTTCCAGCCAAATACTGCGTACGGCACCGGTATAGGTCTGGTACCAGATACCACCCCGCTTATAAACTGATGATTCCTGCTTACCGCGGGTAGTATCAGCATCCATGGTACTGGCAATACGTACCGTTAACCGGTTGTTCTCCTGTAAAATGGCATCATCCAACTCAAACGAAAACGAGGTATACTCGCCAATGTGCATATCCTCCCCCTCGATGGTTTTAAGCGGGAAACCGTTTAACCAAGCGCGGGTTTCATAACCACAAGCGCCAAAAGTTAACTGTAGCTGGGTATTTTGTTTATCATGCCGTTCGGGCATTGGGAACTCGCGTTCGTACCAAACAATTACTTTTTCGTGCCAGGTTTGCTTTTTATCAGGATCCAGGCTGGCCATGTGTGTTTCTACACTGCCCGGCCAATGTGCGTTATCATTATATTGATGGGCAACGTACCAGGATTCGCTCATACCGCGGTCGGTTGGGTCGAGTGCAAATTTCCAGGCACCATCGAGCAGTACAAAAGAATTAGGCCTGATGACCGCCCTGGGCAACGGGTTTAGGGCATCTTCGTCAGAAAACGACTCTTCGCGGCTTTTGGTTAAACTGTAGTTAGGATGAATTAACTCGCTCATATCAATCAGTATTAAGAGCACTAAAGCCCTATGCAAATTTTATTCAATTACAACCCAAAAGTGTGGATTGTTTGCCCAACTGATATGGTCAGCAGTTAATCATTAGTAAAATACATATTTTAAAAATCAAACTTTACGTAAGTACGTAAGCCCAGTTTTGGTGCGTCTGGGTTATCCAGATAAGAAAAACGCCTTACCAAATCAAACCTTAACACTTTAAATATATTGCCTACACCTATGCTGCCCTCCATATAAGGGCCCCGGGCCAGTGAGTAAGTGGTTGCCTGGCCCAAACCGTTTGTTGGGAAGCGCAACAGCGACGGGTCATTGGCCGGATTATTTTCGCTGCGTACACCGCCCCATAAGCTTTTAAAGTTTACAATCTCGCGCAATTTTAACCGGCGCAGTAAGGGCACTTTGTTAAATAAGAAGCCGTTAAAATTATGGTCGATAGTCAGGCTGGCATAATGGTCGCTCACAAACTCCTGAAAATTCATCAGGTTGAATGATTGAAACTGGAAGGCATAACTCTGATTGGCCCGGTGGATATCCAGCAGCGGGAATGGAACTTTACCAAACAGGTAACCGCCCTCGCCGCTTACATCCGTAAAGCCTAACTGCGACAGGTAAAAGCGTTTACTCACGTTACCAACTAAGTTCTGGTAATTGTAATCTCCGCCCAAAAAGCCTTTTAAGCCCTGGGTATAACGCAGGGTGTATATCGGATACCTGTCGGGTATTGGTGTACGGTACAGCTTGCCCTGATAAAATTTTTCGTGCGGTGCATAACGCAATTGCGCCGAAATCTCGGTGGTATGAATCAGGTTAACATTGTTTAAAGCGCCGTTGGGCAACAGGTTCTGAAACTCGAGTGCGCCGGCAGGGCTTTGGTTCCATTTTTTAAAACCTACGGCGTATGAAAAGTGGTTCAGATACTCGTGCACATAATCCAGCTTAAAAATATCGTTGTATAACCACTGGTCGTTAGCGCCGCGTTTAAACGATAGCAAGAAATTACTTTCCTGCACAAATTCCAGTTCCTGACCGGGTACCTTGGTATCGTGCTGAAAACTGGCCCGGATATAGTTTTGCGGGAATGAGTAAATGGATTTATTGTTGAGCGAATAAGTTGAGCTTAAAAAGTATTTAAACTTCTGGTCGCGGGTGCCATAGGCACCATAGGTTTCAAAGTAATAGCGCTTACTTAAAGCCGTAGTGGTACGGCCGCCCAGCCGGGCTCTAAAACCTTCTACCGGGTTAAAACTGTAAAACGTATTTACCGGTCCCATCTCAAACGGACCAAAATTTTTGTATCCGGCCAGCACCAACGTGGCAATATCCATAGTGCGTTTAAACGAAGGGATAGTTTGCAGGCTATCTACGTTTTTATACAAACCGGCAGATACGGCGTCTAAAGTATCCGGGCGACTATTGCTCCAGTACTTATCATCTTTGGCGTCAGATTTCTGGGCATAAACCAGCGCCGGGCCGTCATAAGTTTCTTTAGGGCGGGGCTGATTAATTTTAAAGTTATTGATGGTTACCAAACGTTCGCCATAAACCCCGGTACCTTTTTCTTTGTTGATGCCAAACTCAATTTTCAGGTTGCTTTGGCTTAAGTGATAACGACCGTCTGCATTTTTATCAAACGACAGGAAAGCCTGCATCTGGCGTACAAAGTTGAGGTCGATGTTTTTGTTGACGGTTAATACTGCGTTTTGCACGGCATAGTTACCATCCATCGTAATGTATATTTTGCCCTCAAACAGTTTATTGATGGTATTGCGCGGCGTAAAACTTAGCTCAATTAATTTAGGCGATTGGTCTTTAAGCGTATCAGTGATAAAGAATTTATAAAAATCTGGAGAGTGGTCGGCTATCGGGCTAAGCAGTTGGTTGCTCAGTAACGATACGTTGTTATCATAGATATTAATATCCTGATACATGCGGTTAAAATAAGTGGTGAGGCCCTGGTTATCTACAAAATTTTCATCGTACTTAACCTGCTTATTGGCCTCAATCACCTGCTTTTGGGTAAAGGGAACTTTGCGGCAATAGTTGTCCGAAAGCTTCTCTTCCATATATAAAGGCAGCAATGTTTTACCGCCTATAGCAGTTGAGTCCTGCTGGCGAAACATAAACTGGTAATTTTTAAAGATGCGCTTGTTTTTAAACTTGTCCGACAGGTTACTGAGCGAGAATATCATGCGTTCATATTGCCGGTACTCTGCATAGTTATAGCTCTCTAACTGGTTTTGCTTTTTATGGGCTATTACCTGCCTGATGAGCTCAACCGCCGGATTATTTTTATTGGTATACTTTTTCTTTTTACCAGCTTTTACCACTACGTCGCCTAATAAGCGGCTATCTTCGGTTAAGGCAAAATCAACCTCCTGCATTTTGCCTGGGTCAATGCTTTTAACAACGGTTTTATAACCCACGTAGGTTACCTTAACCTGGTTAAAGTTATCGATAGTTTTAAGGGTGTAATGCCCGTTGTTGTCGGTAGCTACGGCTTGTGTTGTACCGTTAAAACTAACGGTAACAAACGGTAACGCTTCTTTAGTTTTAGCGTCGGTAACTGTGCCTTTAACCAAGGTGCCCTGCGCGTAAAGATTGTTGAAAGTGCCTGCCAGTAACAGCAGTAAAAATATTGTTTTAGTAAAAATTTTCATGACCTGTGAGGGTTGCGAATAATTGCACAAAAGGTTGAACGATGCCTGGATTGCCGGTGATAATTAGCGTTTGTTGTAAATCGCTTTAACCTATCATCAAGGGCAGCCTGAGGTAGAAGTGTGCAGGCAGCACGTTCGGAGTTTTTGTGTTGTAGTGAACATGGGTTTAAGTACCTGCTGCAAAGGTGCGTTGGGCAATCCTCA
>CAXYKR010000420.1:0-5302 GCA_964277815.1 uncultured Mucilaginibacter sp.
CTTTCCTGATGCAGAAAGCGATCTACGAGTTAAACTACGAGCTCAACAACCGGCCCGATTGGGTAATTGTACCATTGCGGGGTATCAAGTCTATCGTATTAAAAAATCGGTCGGTAACCACAGCCCAGTAATTGCAGCATGGAAAATAACGAAATCCAATCGCCGGAAGCACAGCCCAGGTTTACCCTGTTTACCGACTTTGACATCGATTTGTTTAAAGCCGGTAAACACTATCAGCTTTACAATAAACTGGGTGCCCGGCAGGTAGAACACGTCGGGGAATCAGGAACTTATTTTGCCGTTTGGGCACCCAACGCCAAGTATGTTTCTGTAGTCGGCAATTTTAACAGCTGGAACCGCTACAGCAATGCTATGCACTTAAGATGGGATGGCTCAGGCATCTGGGAATTATTTGTACCTAACATATCCAATGGTGAATGCTACAAATATTTCATCGAATCGAATAACGGCTACACGGTAGAAAAAGGTGACCCCTACGCATACCGCTGGGAAACGGCGCCTCGCACGGCAACTATCACCGCTGGATTGGAGTATACCTGGAATGACCAGCAGTGGATAAACAAACGGGGACAGACCGACGCTCTGCAACAGCCACTATCTATTTACGAATTACACATTGGCTCTTGGCGGCGGGTAATTGACGGTGAAAGTCGCTTTATGACCTACCGCGAACTGGCGGTGGAACTAACGGAGTATTGCAAAAGCATGAATTTTACCCACGTAGAGTTTATGCCGGTCATGGAACATCCGTTTTACGGCTCCTGGGGGTATCAGCTCACCGGATATTTTGCGCCATCCAGCCGTTACGGAACTACGCAGGATTTCATGTATCTGGTTGACCAGCTGCATCAGGCCGGCATCGGTGTTATTTTAGATTGGGTTCCCTCCCATTTCCCGGAAGACCAGCACGGGTTGGGCTATTTTGACGGCACACACCTGTACGAATATGAAGACCCACGCAAGGGCTTTCACCCAGACTGGAAAAGCCTCATCTTTAATTTCAGTCGCAACGAAGTACGCGCATTTTTGATTTCAAACGCCTTGTATTGGCTGGATAAATATCATATAGACGGACTACGTGTTGATGCGGTAGCCTCCATGCTTTACCTCGATTATTCACGTAAAGCCGGTGAGTGGATACCTAACGAATACGGTGGCCGTGAAAACCTGGAAGCTATCAGCTTCTTGAAAGAGTTTAACGATGCCGTTCACCAACATCATCCGGATGTTATCACCATTGCCGAAGAATCAACCGCATGGCCCGGTGTAACTTCGCCAACCGACAGCGGTGGGTTAGGATTCGACTTGAAATGGATGATGGGCTGGATGCATGACACATTGAGTTATTTCGAAAATCCACCTGTGTATCGTAGCTACCATCAAAGCGAAATAACATTTAGTTTGATGTATGCCTTTACCGAAAAATTTGTGCTTCCTTTATCGCACGACGAGGTGGTTTATGGCAAGCATTCGCTCATCAACAAGATGCCCGGCGATAGTTGGCAGCAGTTCGCTAACTTGCGCCTTTTGTATGGTTACATGTACGGACATCCCGGCGCCAAACTCATTTTCATGGGCGGAGAGTTTGGCCAGCGGCACGAATGGCAGCATGATTATAGTTTAGATTGGCACGAAACAAACGATAGCAATCACTTAGGCATCTTAAAATGGCTGAGTCAGCTAAATGTACTCTACAAACAGCATCCAGCTTTGTACGAGAACAACTATTCACCGGAAGGTTTTGAATGGATTGAGATGAATGATAGCGCCAACAGCGTGCTGTCATGGCGGCGCAAGGGAAAGAATGCTGACGACAGCCTGATTTTCGTGGCCAATTTTACCCCAGTGGTACGAACCAATTACCGCATTGGCGTGTCGCAAATTGGAAATTACACCGAAGTGCTTAATTCTGATAACTTAACCTACGGCGGTAGCGATGTGCTTAACAAAGGGCTACTCGAATCTTACCCCATTCCTATGCATGGCAAATCCCACTCGCTGGTACTCACATTGCCACCGTTGGGCATATCCGTAATTAAGTTTGAAAGTAAATTTGACTGGCTTTAATCAAACTTGATGATAAGAAAAGCGGCCGATACATTTGCAGAAAATTCTGTATGTACCGGCCGTTTTATTTAAAATACACGCACAACATCCAACAAACGGGATTTAAAATAGCTGTAACTTAACTTACCTGTAGTTACCGCACAAGTTTGCCCTGACGAAGCATGCACAAATTCAATATCCTTACCTACTGCTGTAATAATCCCCATGTGTCCGGGCTTTCTCAAAGATAAATCAGAACCCGTAAACAGTACAATATCACCGGGCTTTGCCTCATCAATGGTTATCTTCTTTTCGGCGTTTTTAAAATCTACTGTACGGCGTGGTACACCAATGTTAAAGTAATTGAATACGGCAGTCACCAAGCCTGAGCAATCCAAACCCACGGTTGGATCAACGGACCCGTAAACATAAGGGGTGCCTTTCAAACTTAAGGCATAGGTCACAAATGCATCGGGAGTAACCGTGGCAGTATTAAAATGATAAATAGTGTCTGTTACATTAATCAGGGTATCAGTTTTAATCAAGTTAGTATGCAATGTCGGCGCGGCTATCGCTGCAACCGAGTTATCTACCCGCTGGGCACCATTATTACTTGCCAATAAAAGTGCAGTATTTGCGTAATTATTATAAGCAGTTTGCGCATTGGCGTTAGGTACAAAACCAACTATTAAACTTAATACACTAAGTAAATATTTTCCCTTCATCCAGGTTGTAGAGTAAGCAGTTAGAAATTAATTGTATTTCTCTTTCTTACGGGCATCCGGGTAAATAGTTACCTCTGATGTTAAGCTACGCTCGCGGGCAGACCGAAGCACATAAAACACTTGCATAAAAAAACCGTTGTAAAAACATGAATATGAACCATAGTTCAATAACCGGGAAAACAGTGGTGATTACCGGAGCTTCAAGCGGTGCTGGGCGTGCAGCGGCCCTGGAGTTTGCACCATATCAGCCGTACCTTGTTTTGGCTGCACGTAACGAAAATGCTTTAAACGAACTTGCCGAAGAATGTACCAGCCTCGGCGCAAAAGTGCTGGTGGTTAAAACAGATGTTACCGACGCCAAGGCCGTAATTAACCTGGCCAACCAAGCCAACGACTGGCAGGGCCGGTTAGATGTGTGGATTAATAATGCCGGTGTGCTGGCCGCGGGAGATTTTGATAAGACGCCGATGGAGGTGCACCAGCAAATTGTAGAAACCAATTTATTGGGTTACATGAATGGCGCCCACGCCGTGTTGCCGATATTTAAAAATCAGCAGCATGGTGTCATCATCAATAATATATCTATTGGCGGTTATTTGCCGGTTCCTTATGGCGCAGGGTATACTGCCAGTAAATTTGGACTGAGAGGATTTTCGGAAGCTTTGAAAGCAGAATTAACCGCCTGGCCTCAAATATACGTGTGCGATTTATTTCCAGCATTTTTAGATACACCAGGCATTTATCACGCAGGTAACTACACCGGTAAAGTATTGAAACCAGCCCCCCCGGTGTACGACCCTAAACGGCTGGCACAAGCTATGCTGAAGGTGATTGAAAATCCCGGCACACACGCCAATACTTACGTGGGTAGCACATCATTGCTGTTAAAATTTTCACATGCTTTGTTCCCCGAGTTAACCACCAAGTTAACGGGCTTTGTAATGCGTAAGTATTTTAACGCAGCCGATGAATTACCATCAACCAACGGTAATTTATTCAATACGGTTAAATACGGCATGAGCACGCACGGAGGCTTCGGTACCTCGGGCGAACCAAAAGCCCATCGAAAATATCTGGCAGCAGCCTTACTGGCAGGTTTAGCCACCAGCGCCGTGGTATTAGGGCTAAAACGTTAATTTGAAAATTTATTTTTTGACAAAGCCGGTTTCACAGCCGGCTTTGTTTGTTCTACAGCTTTTGCATTTAAGTTGGCATTCTCATTAAAGTAAGCTTATTGAGGCTCTTTCCCCCTCTCTTTTCTAATCTCCGGCAATGCATTATCTTTATCAGCTATAGTCATCAAAAATAATTTAAAAATATTTTCAACCTTGGGCAACCCTTTAGGCTTGAGGTGCGTGATGACTACAGATAAGGATAAATATTAACCAAGCAGAAGCCCGGCCAATGGGAGAAGCAGAACTACACCAACTGATTACTGGCTGTTTAAACAATGACAGGAAATATCAGAAAATGTTATACAAAGCATTTTACGGGTTCGCAATGGGCATTTGTTTGCGTTATGCAGGTAACCGCTACGAGGCAGCCGAGATTATGAACCAGGGCTTCTTTAAAGTTTACAGCAACCTGCAGCGCTACGATGAGTCAAAGCCTTTTATGGCCTGGTTGGGGCGCATCATGATGAATACGGCTATTGATTATCATCGTCGTAATGCAAAATGGGTAGAGTACGATGATGTGGATGAAGCTTCAGACATCAGCAATAGCGATTACGCCGACAGCAAGTTAAATTATGATGAGCTGCTGGCGATGATACAACGCCTGCCCAATGCTTACCGCACGGTGTTTAACTTGTACGCCATTGAAGGTTATAACCACGAAGAGATTGGTGATTTGTTGGGCATAAGCGCAGGTACATCCAAATCTAATTTATTTAAGGCGAGAGAAAAATTGAAGCAAATGATTTTAAAAACCGAGCAATTACCGCAACCCGACACGGGCAACAGTTACGGTCCGGTTTCTATCAGCGCGGTAAGCGTGGGGATGTCATTTCTCGTCAATTTTATATTTTAACATGAAGCGGCTGAACGAAAATAAAATAGACAAGGTTTTTAAGGACGGTTTATCCGCCCCTAAAGGAGATGTCTCGTTTAATGAAACCGATTGGGTGGCGATGGAGAAGATGCTGGATAACAAACGCGGCAAAAAAGCTGTGTTACTGCGGTTTATCTACTATACATCGGGCATTGCCGCGTTGCTGCTTTTGGCCTATGCCCTATTCTGGCTGCCTAAAAAAGAAGCTGCCGACAAAAACAGGCAAAACATAGCCAGGCATCATCAAACGCCCAAACCGTATAACGGCCAATCTGCGCGGCCTGGCAAAGTTCCCGCCACGGAGCTTACTGCATCCAATCAAAGCAACACCGGCCGGGTTAAAAGGGTTCCGGATGCGGCAGCTAAATCGTTCTTTCCCTTATCTGCTGTGCAGAGAGGCCGTTATATGATTAAAAAAGATGCGCGTATTAGCGCTTTGCTATCCAGCGCTAATGATA
>CAXYKR010000421.1:0-9646 GCA_964277815.1 uncultured Mucilaginibacter sp.
AACCTGTGCCCCCATATTGCCGGGTGGTAGTTACCGATTCCTGGGTAAATGGCTCAAATATAGCTTTGAGACTGTCGCCGTGTATACCAATGCCCGAGTCTTTAACCGAGAAGCGAACATTCATGTAATTATTATGCTCCTCTTCGCAGGTCACGTTTACTTTAACATAGCCATCAGTAGTGAATTTGATGGCGTTACTTACCAGGTTAAAAATAATCTGGGCAATGCGGGTAGGGTCGCCTATTACGGTTTTGTGATTGAGTTTTTCATCAATCATCAGTTTGAAATCGAGCCCTTTCTCATTGGCTTTGATAATTTGCCCGCCGCAGATGTTGTTCATCAGTTCGGTTAAATCAAACCTGATGTTTTCAAACACAACCTTTCCCGACTCAATTTTGTTAAAGTCCAATACGTCGTTAACAATGGCCAACAAGTTACTGGCCGAAAACCGCAAAATCTCCAAATTCTCTTTTTGGTCGGTACGCGGGTTGCTCATCATGAGCAGGTTGCTCATCCCTATCACGGCGTTAAGCGGCGTACGAATCTCGTGCGACATGGTAGACAAAAACTCCGATTTGGCCTGCGTTGACTTTTCGGCTTTCTCGATAGCCTTTTCGAGGTTGATGTTGAGCTTGGTTTGCTCTTCGCTGTTGCGTTTAAGCTCAAGCAGGTTGTTTTGAAATGCCGTGTAAAAGTGATTATGAATAAACACCATTACAATGAAGTTGGATATTACCGAAACGATGATGGTAGACTGGTCCAGATGCTCGGCCGTGATACCGATGTTATATACATTGGTATAGGCATAAAACATAAAGAACAGCACAGGCAGCAGGTTAACGGCCGAATAAACCATACCCCATTTTTGCCCGAGCATGTAAAAACTAAAAACGATGATGATGAGCACTACCTGTATGGTAATGATATCGACCTTTTGAAAGATAATCAAAAGGTCGAACCAATTCATCAGCGTACCTAAAGCCAGCAAGGTATGGGTAACAAATTCCCAATTGGCTTTCCAGGTCAGAAATTTAAATATTACGGCCAGCGTAACGGCGCCGCTTAATGCAATACCCAATAGCGTATACTGCCCGGTAAAAATTACACTTACAATCAGGGCCAGTAGCGAAATAAAGATAAGGCACATGCCATAATACAACAGGCGTATGCGTGCCTGCGTGAGCAACGACTGCTCATCAGACAATATCTCTTTTAAAGAAAGGTTGTTAAACCCTGGCTTACTCATTAACTGGTACTATAAGAAAGTTTTAAACTCATAGCCCGTACAAAATGAAACATTAAAGGGGGTGCTATATTTTTGTTTAATAGATGCACCCCTTATGCTCAATTAGTCTGCCAAAAGTTGTAAGTTATCTTCTATTATCTTAAGTTTTGCCTCGGCATCGGCCTTCTTCTTCCGTTCATTCTCTATCACTTCCGGCTTGGCGTTATTCACAAATTTCTCGTTAGAAAGCTTCTTATCCACCGCCTGCAGAAAACCAAGCAGATATTCTTTGTCTTTCTGTAAGCGCGCACGCTCCGCCTCGGCATCTATATTATTACTTAACGGGATAAAAAACTCATCGGTCGAAACCATGAAGTTTGCTGCACCCGCTACCTTATCTTCAACGAATGTGATGTGGCTTAAATTACCCAACTTGCTCAATATAGGCAAAAATGCCTCATATTGTACTGCCGAATTTTGTTTAATAAGTAAATCTAAACTCTCTTTCGGCGATATTTGTTTGCTGTTTCTGGTATTACGTACCTCGGTAATTACCTGCTTAATATTTTCGCATTGGTTAAGAAGCACCGAATCAACCGCTGCTACTGCAGGCAGTTGCGCTACAATACAACAATCTTTTTCATCGCGCTCACCAAACAATTCATCATGCCATAATTCTTCGGTGATGAATGGCATAAAAGGATGCAATACCTTTAAAATATCTGCAAAGTAAGCGATGGTTGCCACATAGGTTGCCCTATCAATAGGCTGCTGGTAGGCAGGCTTCACCATTTCGAGATACCAGGCGCAAAAATCGTCCCACACCAGTTTGTAAACGGCCATTACCGCTTCAGACAGACGGTATTGCGCAAACAAATCTTCAATTTCGGCTAAAGCCTGGTTAAAACGATTTTTAAACCAGCTGATAGCTGTTATGTTTACGTTTTCTAAATCCTGGTTTACTTCCCAACCTTTTACCAGCCTGAAAGCGTTCCATATTTTGTTAGCAAAGTTACGGCCTTGTTCGCAGTAGCTTTCATCAAACATAAGGTCATTGCCGGCAGGCGAGCAAAGCAGCATGCCTACGCGCACACCATCAGCACCATATTTTCCAATCAGGTCAATCGGGTCGGGCGAGTTGCCTAACGACTTAGACATTTTACGACCCAATTTATCTCGTACAATGCCGGTTAGGTATACGTTTTTAAATGGCACTTCGCCTCTAAACTCGTGACCAGCCATAATCATACGCGCCACCCAAAAGAAAAGTATCTCGGGAGCCGTTACCAAATCATTGGTAGGATAGTAATAATTAATATCCGCATTATTAGGGTCTTTGAAACCATCAAATACCGAGATAGGCCACAACCAAGAAGAAAACCAAGTATCCAGCACGTCTTCGTCCTGGCGCAGGCTATTGGCCGAATGCCCCTGGGCTTCAAATGCGGCTTGAGCTTCACTCTCGGTTTTAGCAACTACCCACTGCCCTTTATCATTGTACCAAGCCGGAATACGCTGCCCCCACCATAACTGGCGACTGATATTCCAGTCTTTTACGTTTTCCATCCAGTGGCGGTAGGTATTGATAAACTTATCGGGAATGAGCTTAATATCGCCTTCCAGCACGTAATCGAGTGCCGGTTTGGCCATATCCTGCATTTTGCAAAACCATTGCATAGACAGCTTAGGCTCAATTGCTGCATCGGTACGTTCCGAAAAACCTATCTGCGATTTGTATTCTTCTACCTTTTCTAAAGCATCAGCTTCCTGCAGTAGTACCGCAATCTTTTTACGGGCCGCAAAGCGGTCTTCCCCTATCAGTATTTCGGCCTTCTCGTTCAGCGAACCGTCATCATTTAAAATGTCGATAACCGGCAGGTTATGCTTTTGTCCAAGCTCATAATCATTTAAATCGTGAGCAGGTGTTACTTTTAAGCAGCCTGTACCAAAATCCATAGTTACGTACTCGTCCAGTATCACCGGTATTTCGCGGTTAATAAGTGGTATTAATACTTTTTTGCCGTGCAGGTGCGTGTAACGCTCATCATTGGGGTTAATACACACGGCGCTATCAGCCATAATGGTTTCGGGGCGGGTGGTAGCAATGGTAAGATGACCATCACCTTCGGCAAATTGGTATTTAATGTAATACAACTTTTGTTGTACCTCTTTACGAATAACCTCCTCATCCGAAACGGCAGTCAGTCCTTTAGGGTCCCAATTAACCATGCGGATACCACGGTAAATCAGGCCTTTTTTGTACAAATGGATAAATGTATCAATCACTGCATCAGAAAGCTCGGGCTCCATGGTAAAACGGGTACGGTCCCAATCGCATGAGGCGCCTAACTTTTTAAGCTGTTCTAAGATGATACCACCGTATTTTTCTTTCCATTCCCAGGCGTATTTCAAAAACTCATCGCGGGTTAAATCTTGCTTGCTGATGCCGCGCTCTTTGAGCATAGCCACCACTTTAGCTTCGGTAGCAATACTGGCGTGGTCGGTGCCCGGTACCCAACAGGCGTTTTTGCCTCTCATGCGGGCACGGCGTATCAATACATCCTGAATGGTGTTGTTGAGCATGTGGCCCATGTGCAAAACACCTGTTACGTTAGGCGGCGGTATAACTATAGTGTATGGTTCGCGCTCGTCGGGCACCGATTTAAAAAATTGGTGCTGTAACCAGTAGCTGTACCATTTATCTTCAACTTCATTAAACTGATAGGTTTTTGAAATACTCATAGCTCACAAAAATAATGTTTTGCGCCAATAAGTCAGCTAAATCTGTATATGGATTTGGTACCTTCGCTTACACACCTCCTCATCACCAAAGATAAAAATAGCGCACCCGGTAAGGTGCGCTAAACAAATAACAAAACAACAAAAACAAACCCCCGTTAAGTACTACTCATTCATCTGGAACACAATAGGGATAGTATATTTTACCCTCACCGGTTTACCGTTTTGCTGTCCGGGTTTCCAGGCTGGTGCAAGCTTTAACACCCGAAGGGCCTCGCGGTCTAACAAATTGTCCACCCCTTTTACTATATTCAAATCAGTAAGCTTGCCATCTCTTTCAATAATAAAACTAATCACCACACGTCCCTGTATATCTGTATCAGGATAACGCAGGTTCTTTTGCAAAAACTTAGCCCATGCCCCTGCACCGCCATAAGGTTCGGGCATAACGTCCAGGCCACCTACATCATAAAGAGAATTGTCAGTACTAGGCCCTGGATCACCTTTAGTATCACCACCAGTTACGGGGCCTACGGGTACATCACTATTAATTACACCTTTATCATTGGCACCCTTATTATCAATACTGGCAATCGCTTTATCCATGTCAACAGGCTTAACGTCAGTTAACACCGGCTCATTAGTAACTACGGGCGGTATAAAACGTTGCGATACCACATTAACTTTTGGCGCTGTAGCAATCTGTTTATTCGGGTTACCAGCTGGGTGTTTCCGCAACACAGCTTCTTTAGGCTGCTCAGTTTTAGGAGGCTCTATGTATTTCGTAGAATTATAGTCTATAACAACGATTGGGTCACCGGGCGGCTTGTGCTTTAATGCAATGTTGACAGATACCACCGCAACAGAAAAACCTAATACCGTGATAGCCAAAGCACGCATCATGTTGGCACCATAATGAGCACGCAAATCATAGGCGCCATAGTTTTTGTTACGATCTGCAAATACAATGTCGAGCCACTCAACTTTGTACAAATTAAATTTTGTATTAATCATATATATCAAAATTATATTTTAAATATAAACACTTGATAGCTATAAAATTTTACAATTCTTAATTTTTAGTAAAATAGCAACACGAGGCAATACTTATTCAAAATACGCCAGCAAAACACCGGATAATTTACCGAAACATTTAAAATCGACCTTTTTGATTACAAAATAAAAATTGGCAGTTTGCATACAAAACGAGTAAACTAAGATACGAAATCCAAATTTTCCTCTTAAAATCAAACTAAAACCAAATTTTATTTGGCAACACCAATAACCTAAGGATAGTTATAACACTTATTGATACTCCGCTAGAAAATAAGTTTGCTTTTATAAAAAAGCCATTTTTTCCGATTTATTTATTAAGGATATCAGAAAAACCGCCCAATTATATAGGCGTATATGGATAATTTACATGTGAATGGTCAACTTTTAAGCCACATTGCTCTATATTTGCCCACCGAAAACCATATATACCTATAAACAAATGTCAAATATCCGTTTTCAAGCACTTCAAACCGTTCTTACACGCACCATACCCGAATTTAAGGCTCCCACCGCCAAGGTATCCGAATATTACAGCGCTAATGTTTTCGATAAAAAGAAAATGCGCGAGTTTCTTTCTAAAGAAGCTTACGAAAGCATCATCAGTTCAATAGACCATGGTGAGCCGGTTCAGCGTGATATGGCCGACCAGGTAGCTTCAGCCATGAAAGCATGGGCCATTGGTAAAGGCGCTACCCACTATACCCATTGGTTTCAGCCGCTTACCGGCACTACTGCAGAAAAGCACGACGCCTTTTTTGAGCCCACTTTAGATGGTGCCATCGAAAAATTCAGCGGTGATGCTTTAGCCCAGCAGGAGCCTGATGCATCAAGTTTCCCGAACGGCGGCATACGTAACACTTTTGAGGCCCGGGGTTATACCGCCTGGGACCCATCATCGCCAGCCTTTATTATGGGCCGCACCTTGTGTATACCTACCGTATTTGTATCATACACGGGCGAGGCCTTAGATTACAAGGTACCTTTATTAAAAGCTTTAAATGCGCTTGACAAAGCTGCCGTAGATGTTTGTCAGTATTTTGATAAAAGCATTGAAAAAGTTAATGCCTCATTAGGTATTGAGCAGGAATACTTTTTGGTTGACCTGGCTTTATTTAACGCCCGTCCCGATATGTATTTAACCGGGCGTACGTTGTTCGGTCATCTATCAGCCAAAAACCAGCAGTTAGAAGACCATTATTTTGGCTCTATCCCTACCCGGGTATATGCCTTTATGCAGGATTTTGAGCTGGAAGCACTGCAACTGGGTATCCCGCTAAAAACCCGCCACAACGAGGTTGCCCCATCGCAATTTGAATGTGCTCCAATTTATGAAGAAATCAACCTGGCTATTGACCATAACCAACTGTTGATGGACATTATGGATCGGGTTGGCAAACGTCATAACTTTAAGGTATTGCTGCACGAAAAACCTTACGCCGGTGTTAATGGCTCGGGTAAGCATAACAACTGGTCGATGATTACCAATACGGGTAAAAACCTGTTATCGCCGGGCAAAACGCCGAAAAGCAACCTGATGTTCCTGACGTTTTTCGTAAACACCATTAGGGCGGTATACGAACATGCCGACTTGCTGCGTGCCTCTATTGCCTCGGTAAACAACGACCATCGCTTAGGTGCTAACGAAGCGCCGCCAGCGATTATCTCCATATTTTTGGGCAGCCAGCTGAGCGATGTGTTAGACGAAATTGAAACATCACGCATCAGTAAAAAGGCTAAAGAAGAAGCTTTGCTATGGCAGGGCATCCCTAAAATACCGCAGATTTTACAAGACAATACCGACCGCAACCGTACCTCGCCGTTTGCCTTTACCGGCAACAAGTTTGAGCTGCGTGCGGTAGGCTCATCGGCCAATTCGGCCAGCCCAATGACTATTCTTAACCTGATTGTGGCTGACCAGCTTAAGAAGTTTAAGGTAGACGTTGATAAACTACTGAAAAAAGGTGAAAAGAAAGATGTTGCCCTGCTCACCGTAATTAAACGCTATATTAAAGAATCAAAAGCCATCCGCTTTGAGGGTAATGGTTATAGCGAAGAGTGGGAACAAATGGCCGAGTCGCGTAATCTGGCCAACATCAAAACTACGCCTAAAGCTTTGGATGCTTTGGTAACCGAAAAAGCCCAAAGTATTTTCGAAAGCACCGGCGTATTCAGCCGCCGTGAGGCACATGCCCGCCACGAGGTGCTGTTAGATGACTTTTATAAGAAATTACAAATTGAGGCCCGCGTAATTGGTGAGCTGGTAAATAGTTTAATTATCCCTGCTGCCATCAACTACCAAAGCAAACTGGTAGAAAACGTTAGAGGCTTAAAAGAAATTGGCCTTGACGAAACTGTATACGCAGCCCAGTTGGATATTATCAAAAAACTGGCTACACACATCAACTTTATTAAAACCAATACTGAAATGATGGTTGATGAGCGTAAAAAAGCCAATAGTATTGATGATGCCCGAGAGCGCGCCATTGCTTACGACGAAAAAGTAAAAGCATACTTCGACCCTATCCGCTATCACGTTGATAAACTGGAGCAACTGGTTGACGACGCTGTTTGGCCGCTGCCTAAATTCAGAGAGTTACTTTTCTTGAAATAATAAAGTATCTTTTATAAACGAAAAACGCTCTTGTGCTAAAGCATAAGAGCGTTCTTCGTTTACAGCTATGTTAATTTATTAATGACCATCGGGGCGGGCAAATATATCGTTTGATTTGTGCTGCTGGATGAATACCTGCCTGTACTGGTTAAGCAAACCCGATTTAGAAATAAAGCCCACAAACTTACGGTCTTTTACAACGGGTAGCTGCCAGACATTAAGGTGGTCAAACACATTCATTACGCTGCTTACCGGCTGATTGTAACTAATAATCGCCGGCGGGTTCACCATAAAGTCGCCCACTACGCCTTGCGTCAGGTTATCTTTAAAGATATGCTTGCGAATTTCGTCCATCCAAATCACACCCTCTAAATGGCCTTCAGCATTTAACACGGCGAATATATTGGCATTACTGGCCGATAGGATGTTATATAACTCCCGAATGGGCATGTCTTTGCGTAAAGCCGTATAATCGCGGTTAATTAGGGTATCCAGTTGAATATTGTTCAGCATGCTGTAATCCTGGTCGGGATAAATTTCCTTTTCGTGAATCAGCGCCTGCCAGTACATGTTATGGGTACTAAACACCCTGGCTATAATATAAGATATGGCAGATACCACCATTAGCGGAATAAACAGCAAATAACCGCCGGTAATTTCGGCAATCAAAAAGATGGCGGTGAGCGGGGCATGCAATACACCACTCAAGGCACCAGCCATCCCCACTGCTATGAAATTACTGGTATTTAAATGGATCAGCCCGGTTTGATTAACGCCATAGGCCAACAATAAGCCCAAAAAAGCGCCAGTAAACATAGTAGGCGCAAAAGTACCACCATTACCGCCTACACCTAAAGTTATACCGGTAGCTACAATTTTAATCAGTACTAACGCTGCAATAAACAACAACATCACTAACGGCTCTGATAGCCAGTCGGCATACAACGACTCCTCCTTCAGCATTTCCATATTACCGTTCAGGATAGCCTGCAGGTAATGGTAACCTTCACCAAACAGCGGCGGGAAAAGCAAAATCAGTATCCCTAAAAGTAAACCACCCGCAATAGCCCTCACATAGCGGTTGTATTTCATAAAAATACCTTTCTCTAAGTTTTCGGCTACTTTAGTGATATATACGGCAATCAGGCCGCTTAATACGCCCAGCACAATGTAAAACGGCAAGGCTTGAACCAGCCACCCCTCGGTTACCAGGTGAAATAACTGCCCGGAGTGCAACAGTTTACCCACTACCACCCCGGTAGCCGATGCAATAAGAAGCGGGATAAAAGTAGGGATGGTAATTTCTCCGATAAGAATTTCTAAAGCAAACAGCACCCCGGCAATAGGGCTGTTAAAAACAGCCGCGATACCCGCTGCTGCCCCTGCTGCCAGCAAAACCGTTTTTTCGTAATTACTCAACTTAAAAAAACGCCCAACATTAGAACCCAACGCCGCCCCGGTACATACAATTGGAGCTTCCAAACCCGACGAACCACCGAACCCCACCGTTAACGAGCTGCTGATGAGATGAGAGTAGGCGTTGTTATAAGGTATATTGGACTTGTTTTTTTTGATATTTACCAATATGCTACCTATCCCCTTTTGTATAGCATCGCGGTTTATTAAATGCTGGTAGGCTACAGTTAACAATAAACCTAAGGCTGGTAAAAACAAAAAGCTGTAATGGTAAGGTACACTGGCTGCAATATGCCGGCTTAGCTCCTCCATCAGGTGTACCATGTATTTAAGGGCAACAGCCGCGAATCCGCCCACCAGGCCAACCAGCACACTACAATAAATTAAAAAATTTCGCTGCGAATTTTGGTTCGCGCGCCAGTTGTTGATAACGGATAACAGACTTTTTAGCATAACGGAAGGCAGATGTACGGCAAAGTAACGATTTTACTACGTTAACCCGTATATTTGAACATGATTTCTGAGCAAAGATATGATCAGCGGGGCGTATCGGCCTCCAAAGATGATGTTCACCAGGCTATTAAAAATATTGATAAGGG
>CAXYKR010000422.1:0-4898 GCA_964277815.1 uncultured Mucilaginibacter sp.
CTAACGGGGGAGGCATCAATATTTATAATCCCGAAACTAAGCATTACACCATTCTGCAACGGAGCAATAAAACCTTCCCGAGTGATAAAGTGAACACAATACACGAAGACAGGCGCGGTGTGCTTTGGATAGGTACGAATGATGAGGGGTTGGTAAGCATTGACGAAGCCCGTAAGCATATGCGTGTGTATAACGAACGTAACGGCTTGCCCAGTAGTGTTATTTTAAAAGTTATTGAAGACCGGAACGGTAAAATATGGGTTACTACCAACAGGGGCGTAAGTGCGTTAGATGATGCCAGAAAATCTTTTGTAAACTATAACTCCTATAACGGCTTGCAAAATAACGCCTTTATACAAGGGGCCGGTTTTTCAGCAGCTAACGGGCAATTATATTTTGGTGGTGCAGACGGTTTTAATTACCTAACACCGTCCGACATTAAAATAAACAAAAACGTGCCGCCCGTTTTATTTACAAGTTTGACCATAGGCGGCAAAAATATCATCCCAGCCGATAAGCAACATTTGGACGAAGATATATCGGTAGCCGAAAAGTTTACTGTTGATTACAAACAAAGTTTTGCTATCAGCTATGTAGCTGTTAATTATACGAGTCCGAAGCAAAACCATTATGCCTACCGGTTGAAGGGCTTCGAGAAGGAATGGATAGATGCCGGCACTAACACCACCGTTTATTACACCAACTTAAACCCCGGTGAATACGTGTTTGAGGTAAAGGCCAGTAACAATGATGGCGTTTGGAATAATACCGGCAAATCAATCAAAATAACTGTTAAGCCGCCATTCTGGCTTACCTGGTACGCTTACCTCATTTACATTGCTTCGGCCATCGGGGTGCTATTATACATCAGGCACCGGGGCATACAGCAACTGCAGCAAGAGTTTAAGTTTGAGCAGGAAAAACGCGAGCAGGAGCGCCTGCGCGAGCTTGACCAAAGTAAAATTAAGTTTCTTACTAATTTAAGTCATGAATTCAGAACGCCTATTGCATTGATTATGGCACCGGCAGATAAGTTGCTTGCTCAGCCGGTTGACGTTCATACCTCGGCGCAAATAAATATTATCAAACGTAATGCACGCCGGTTACTAAACATGGTAAACCAGTTGCTTGATTTTCGGAAGCTAGAAGAACAGGAATTAAAGCTATGCACTGCCGAAGGTGATGTGATTGCGTTCTTGAAGGAGGTAAGCGAGTCGTTCAGGGATTTATCAGAAAAGAAGAAGATTACTTTTGTGTTCAACAGCGGGTTGGAAGGGCTGCTGATGCGCTTTGACCATGATAAGTTGGAGCGTGTGTTATTCAACCTGCTGTCTAACGCTTTCAAATTTACACCGGAAGGAGGGAAGGTAATGCTCACTGTATACCTGCGTAACGATGTGCAGGAGGTTCAGCCAAGCAGTTTAATCATTGAAGTATATGATACGGGTATAGGTATCGGCGCTAACCAGCAGGCGCAGATATTTGAACGTTTTTTCCAAAGCGACCAATCGCCAGCTATATTAAACCAGGGCAGTGGTATCGGCCTCTCTATCGTAAAAGAATTTGTGAGCATGCATAGAGGCAGTGTTAACGTGAAAAGCGAGCCTGGGCAGGGTAGCGCGTTTACAATTGAGCTGCCCTATGAGCCTGTCAATTTACCAATGTTATCCTCACCGGAGCGTTTGCCTGAGCAAAGTGAGATGGCAGATATAGCTGCTAATAATTTAGAAACGGAAGGTGGGGAGCAACCCTTGCTTTTAATTATTGACGATAATGAAGAATTTAGATTTTACCTTAAAGACCACTTAAAGGCCAATTACCGTATTATTGAGGCTGCTAATGGTAAAGAGGGCTGGCAGCAGGCCCTGGCGCATCATCCTGAACTCATCATCAGCGATATGATGATGCCGTTTATGGACGGTGTGGAACTCAGTAAAAAGCTTAAGGCCGATAAACGCACTTCACACATACCGGTTATTTTGCTCACTGCCTCCACGGGTGAACGTGAGCAAATGCACGGATTAACCTCTGGCGTAAATGACTACCTGACTAAGCCTTTCAGTTTTAACATCCTGCATGCAAAAATCAGGAATACGCTAGCCTTTAGCCGGAGTTTGAAGAAGGCCTATTCTAAGCAACTTAAAATAGCATCTCCCGAAGTTGAAATTGAGCAAGCTGGCGAACGCTTCATTAAATCAGTGGTCGACTATGTAAAATCAAACCTCAACAATACGCAGCTATCAGTAGAGGATTTGAGCCGGCATGTAGGTATGAGCAGGGGCTCGTTATACAACAAAATTTTAGAAGTAACCGGCCAAACCCCAGTAGAATTTATACGCACGATGAAACTGGAGCAGGCGGCATTATTACTCGAAAAGAGCGATATGAATATTGCCCAGATTGCTTATGCCGTTGGGTTTACCACGCCTAATTATTTCGCAAAGTCATTCAAATCTAAATACAACATGCTGCCCTCAGAATATCTCAATCTGAAGCGAAAAGCGTTCGAAATTAAGTAGTATTTCAGCTCACTTCGAAATCTGCTTATTTAAGTAATTCTCATTAACCTCTTTATTCAAATTGCCGCATAGTGCATCTATTGATTTTAGGAATAAGATGGTATAATTCGTCAATAACAGAGACTAATTCGCTGTTGGAATCAATGCAACAAACTCACAAGTGCTCAAAATATTTTGAACAGAAATGCCCTTGCGTATTTTCTTTGTGACGTCGACTAATGTGCAGAGAGAAATTATGTCTAATTTTAAATTATCGCAATGTTTCTTAGTATGTATTAATAATAATGTAATATTAAACATGGGTTGTCTAAAATGAGGCAAAATATGCTACTTTTAGGAGATATGTTATATTGCAGAACAGGGTTTTTTAAAGGTACTTGTTGAACATTTGTGCATATATATTGTACAAAATTGCTTCCGTCAGATTGATTACTGCTATACCTTTACCCTTGTCATAACCAATAAAACCAATTGTTTTTGCACATTCTGTTCATCTTCGTTTGCACAGAATTTTTCAGACCGATCAGACATAAAAAAGTGCAAAAACGCACTCATGGGGTAAAATGCCCTTTTTTAATAACGAATAATGCAATCGATTGTAATTAATTATCTTTTGTACACTTATTAACTCATCGAACCTGAAATCAGAAGCTAAAAAAACAAGAATACGATAAATAAACCAAGTGAATTTTAAATTTAAACCACCATCTGAAAAACTATCAAACATCAATCAATCGTGAATCAAAAACCAGCCTTAATTTAATTATATGAGAATACTTCAACTTTCTAAATTCAGGAAAACATATTGGTTAGTCGCCGTGCTAACTATGCTTTCTTCTGTGCTTTTTGCACAAACCGTGCCTATAAAAGGTAAAATTGTTGACGAAAAAAATGAGCCGTTAGCAGGTGCTACCGTAAAGGTTACAGGCGGATCTACTGCTGCCGTTACTGACGTAAACGGTAACTTTACTTTAAATGCGCCGGCAGGCACCAATAGTGTTACCATATCTTTTGTGGGGTATACCAATTACGTTAAAGCAATTACCAGCGGAAACACTAACATTGGAACTATCAATTTAACTAGGAATGCCAGTAACCTTAATGACGTTGTTGTAGTAGGTTACGGGACTTTAAAGAGACAGGATGTAACCGGTACGGTTGTGAGCGTTGACGCTAAAACTTTGCAAGAGATTCCAGCATCTAACTTTGTTGAACAGTTAAAAGGCCGTGTAGCTGGTGTCGACATCGTTAACGGCAGCAGCGGTCCAATTATCTCGGTAAGGGGTAACCGTACTATCGGAGCTGCGCCAGGTGTAGACGGTCCACTGATTGTGTTGGATGGTCAGCCATACTATAACTCTATCGAAAACATCAATCCAAGCGATATTAAAAGTATCGACGTATTAAAAGGTGCTTCAGCAACTGCCATTTACGGTTCTCGTGCATCGGGCGGTGTATTATTAATTACCACTAACCGCGGTAGAGTAGGGCAAACGGTTACTGCATATGATAGTTATGTAGGTGTAAGCAAATTGCAAGGCAACTTCAGGATGCTGAACGGGCAAGAGTTTGCTCAATTACAAAACGACGCATTACAAGGTGCCATTTTGCAAGGTTACTCTAACAACACCCCATCTAACCCTTACGCACTAACTGCCATAGAGAGACAAGCTTTAGCCGAAGGTGTAAGCACTGATTATGTAAAATTATTGATCAAACCATCTATGATATGGGATCAAAGTTTGCGTGTAAGCAGCGGAACAGAAAGAACTCAGTTTACCGTTGGTGGCGGTTACCGTTTAAACACTACGCTGCAGCCTAATAATGATACTAAGCGTATTTCTTTAAATGCAACGTTAGATCATAAGGTTAATAAATATTTAAAGTTTGGCTTAACCACTTTAACCACCGTTCGTCTGATTAATGCTGGTGGTGGCGATCAGTTGTTAAGCGCCCGTTACATTAGCCCGCTTACTTATCCTTATTTGCCCGACGGAAGTATCAATCCAACGCCTCAATCAGACCAGATTGATGCAACATTCTTAAACCCATTGCTTCCTGGTAAAAACCCAGATCAGTATTATGATTACACCCGCGGGTTTATTCACAATGATATTGTTTATGGTGAGGTTTCTCCGGTTGACCACTTAAAATACCGTTATACCTTAAACTATAACTTTTCTCAGTCGTTACAAGGCTTATACCGTGGTATCAACAACGTTGACATCGTAAATGCTGCTCGTACTACAGCAAGTACAATCAATAACTACTCTTATCGTTTGTCACAAGAGCATTTATTAACTTATGATAATACTTTTGCTCAAAAACACCGTGTTAACTTTGTTGCTGTTTTCAGAAATGAAAAGGCGCACACTGAAA
>CAXYKR010000423.1:0-12090 GCA_964277815.1 uncultured Mucilaginibacter sp.
CTGCCAGTTAACCACGCCTGAAAAGATTGAGATTGCGCGCGAACTGGAAGCGCTGGGCGTTGACATTATTGAGGCTGGTTTTCCGGCATCAAGTCCGGGCGATTTTCAAAGCGTAGTAGAAATTGCCAAGGCGGTTAAGGCACCCACCGTTTGTGCCCTTACCCGTGCACACAAAGGCGATATTGATGCCGCTGCCGAAGCTCTGAAATATGCCAAGTATCCACGCATACATACCGGTATTGGCTCGTCGGATATGCACATCAAAACCAAGTTTAACAGCACCCGCGAAGAAATTTTGGAGCGCGCGGTTGAAGCCGTTAAATACGCTAAAAAATCGGTAGAAGATATTGAGTTTTATGCCGAAGATGCAGGCCGTGCAGATATTGAGTATTTAGCTAAAATGGTAGAGTCGGTTATTGCAGCCGGTGCTACGGTTGTAAACATTCCGGACACCAACGGTTATTGTTTGCCCGACCAATACGGCAGCAAAATCCGCTTTCTGAAAGAAAATGTAAAAAATATTGATAAAGCCATTATCTCGGTACACTGTCATAACGATTTAGGCCTGGCCACCGCTAACTCGGTAGCCGGTTTGCAAAATGGCGCACGCCAGATTGAGGGTACCATTAACGGTATTGGCGAACGTGCAGGTAACACCTCTATTGAAGAAGTGGTGATGATTTTAAAAACGCACCAAAGCCTGGGCTTGCATACCAACATCAATACCCAAAGCTTTTACGAGTTGAGTCGCATGATTAGTACTCAAATGCGTATGCCGGTACAACCTAACAAAGCCATTGTAGGCAGCAATGCCTTTGCACATAGTTCAGGCATTCACCAGGACGGTTTCCTGAAAAACCGTGAAAATTACGAGATTATCCGTCCGGAGGATGTTGGTTTCCCGAGTGCTAGTATTGTGCTTACCGCCCGCAGCGGCCGCCATGCCCTTAAGTTTCACCTAGACCGTTTAGGATACAATTTAAACAAAGAAGAATTAGCCGAAGCTTATCGCCAATTTTTAACGCTGGCCGATAGTAAATTAAACATAGACGATGCCGACTTGCTTACTTTAGTGGCCCATCGCTTAGTTAAACAGTAATATATGGAAACTGAAACCCAAAAGCAGCTCCATTTTACTGAAGCTAAAGAACGTTTAAAAGATGTAGTACGGCGTACGCCGCTCGAGTTTAACCAAGGCTTGTCAGACAAGTACGAATGCGAGGTCTACTTAAAGCGTGAAGACCTGCAAATTGTGCGCTCTTACAAACTACGCGGCGCCTATAACATGATTAGCCAGCTTACTACAGACCAGCTATCTAAGGGCGTGGTTTGTGCCAGTGCAGGCAATCACGCGCAGGGTGTGGCCTTTTCGTGCCGACGGATGGGCATCAAGGGTGTTATTTTTATGCCCGAAATTACCCCTAAGCAAAAGGTAAAGCAAACGCAGATGTTCGGCAATGGCAATATTGAGATTGTTTTAACCGGCGATACTTTTGACGATTGTTTGCAGGCAGCATTAACTTATACCGAAGCGCACCAGATGACTTTCGTTCCGCCTTTTGATGATTACCGCATCATCGAGGGACAAGGCACCGTAGGCATCGAATTATTAGAGGATTTGCCCGATACTGAGGTTGTGATTATGCCGGTAGGCGGCGGCGGCCTGGCAGCAGGCACCGGTAGCTATCTAAAGCAAGTCAATCCCGACATTAAACTGATTGGCGTTGAACCTGATGGTGCACCATCCATGGTAGAGGCTATCCGCCGCGGGCAGCCTTATACCTTGTCGCAAATCAACCGTTTTGTAGATGGAGCCGCTGTTAAGCGTGTAGGCCAGTTCACCTACCAGATATGCAGCGAGGTATTGGACGAAATGCTTTCGGTACCCGAAGGCAAAGTATGCACCACCATTCTGAAACTTTATAACGAAGATGCCATTGTAGTAGAACCTGCCGGAGCACTATCCGTAGCTGTGCTTGATTTATGCAAAGAGCATATCAAGGGCAAAAAAGTGGTTTGCATTGTTAGCGGCGGCAATAACGATATCGACCGCATGGGCGAAATCAAGGAGCAATCGCTGTTATACGAAGGTCTGAAGCATTATTTCATAGTTCGCTTCCCGCAACGCCCTGGTGCATTAAAATTGTTTGTAAATAATGTATTAGGCCCGTACGATGATATTACCCGATTTGAATTCATCAAAAAAACCGAACGCGAACGAGGCCCTGCTTTGGTAGGTATCGAGTTAAAATCGGCTGATGATTATCCTGCACTGTTACAACGTATGGAAGAACATCGTTTCGATGTCATAGAAGTCAATCGTGACCAGACACTATTTGAATACCTGGTATAAATTCCACAAAAAAGGGATAAACACGATGGCTGAGTTTATCCCTTTTTTGTGCTGCTATATTAGTTCTTCTTCACAAACACCGCCCGGTACTTTTTGATATACTCAGACGGATTCATCCCAAACAAAGCATTAAACTGCTTTCTGAAATATTTGATATCCATGATACCAACATGAAAAGAAATTTCGCTAATGGTCATGTTTGTATCAATCATCAGTTCGGCCGCCTTGCGCAAGCGTATAAACCTCACAAAACCGGTGATAGACAACCCAGACATCAATTTTACCCTACGATATAAATTGGAACGACTCATCCCAATCTCGTTGGTGAATCTTACGATGTTAAAATCTTCTTCACCTATGTTTTCATTCACAATCCGTATACACTCTTTTAAAAACTCCTGGTATTCGGGCGATACCTTGAGGTCTTGCTTTTTTAAGCTCACCTCGTTATAAAAATACTGCTGCAGGGCATTCCGGTTTTTGAGTAAGGTTTTAACCCGTGCCATCAGCATTTCGCGCTCAAAAGGCTTCGTCAGGTAATCGTCGGCCCCGGTACGGGTAGCAGTAAGGCGCATTTCATCATCGCTGATAGCGGTGAGCACAATCACCGGGATGTGCGAATATTGAGGGTCGGCCTTAATTTGTCCACAAAATTCCACCCCGTTCTTTCCATCCATCATAATATCAGTAATTACCAAATCTGGCGAGTAGCTCAAAACAGCTTCGTAACCTTGCTCGGCGTTCGGTGCGGTATATACCTGATATTCCTCTTTCAATACCGACTGAATATAATCGCGAAGCTGTGTATTGTCTTCAACAACTAACACGCTGTGACGAGTGTCTGCCCAACTTTCAATCTGGTCAATTTCCTCAAAAGCAGGCTCTATAGGCAAATGAACAACAGGCTTGGGTATTTCTACCAAATTCGACTGATATTGCAAGGGGTTATCGTCTACTGTATTACGGGGGATAATAAATTCAAAAGTCGCCCCTTTTCCTTCCTCCGACTGATACGAAAGCACGCCCTGATGAGCATCTGCATAAATTTTAGCCAGGTAAAGACCAATACCAAAACCAGACTTATTTGCAGTAGCGGCAGAAGGGTTGCGATAATAACGGTCAAATATCCGGCTCCCAACACCGGCCGGGATACCGGGACCATTATCAGCCACGCGTAAACCAACTTGCTCATCATTACAAAATATCGTCACCAATATCTCACCGCCTTCGGGCGTATATTTAATGGCATTTGAGTATAAATTATTAATCACTACCTCCAACTGTTCAGCGTTGGCACTAATTAGTACAGCATTACATTCATCTGCCAACCGGTAATTAAGTTTTTTTAGTTCTGCTTCTCTGGTAAAATGGTTAAATAAGTCGCGGCATAATTTTGTAAAGTTAACTGCCGATAATGCCGGTGCAGTATCATCTTTGCCTATACTTTTGAATGCCAGTAACTGGTCAATCAATTTTAAAAGCTTTTGCGCGTTGGTGTAAACCAAGTCAAGGCCATTTTTTTCGTTCAGCGGAACCTGATTCTGCAGGCAATCTTTCAGGGGATTAACAATAAGCGTAATCGGTGTTCTGAATTCATGAGACACATTAGTAAAAAAGGCAGTTTTTCGTTCGTTAAGCTCCTTTTCTTTCTCAGCGCTGGCATTAGCTAACTCAACCTCGTGCTCAAGCCTGGATTTATTTACCCGGTAGCGATTATACAAATAAAAACTACCAGAGATACCAATTATATAACACAGATACGCCCATATGGTACGATAAAACGGAGGATGTACGACCACCGTGAGCAATACCGTATCGCGCCCCCAATTGCCTGACGCATCGCTTCTTTTTACGTGTAAGTAATACGTACCCTCATGTAGATGACTGTAACTAACCAAGTCAGACGATGCAGTTTCCAACCAGTCTTTATCCCAGTTTTCGAGATAGTAAGCATATTTAACCTTTACCGATTGAGATAAATCTACCGATGAAAAACTAACCGACAGTTGATTATTTTGATAAGGTACCTCGATATGATTGATTCCTGTTTTGCTAAAGCCCTTTACATACTTACTTCCGGCATTAATTAACTGGTTATCAACTTTAATGGAGGTGAGATAAATTAAGGCTGACGTTTTATTACTGAAAGGTATACTATCCGGAAAGAAACGGGTAAAGCCACCAATACCCCCAAAAAGCATTTCGCCGCTCCTTAGTTTCAAAGCAGCATTGTACGAAAACTGGTCACTTTGCAAACCGCTTTCCCGGTAAAAATTACGAAACTTTTGGGTGTTTGGTTCAAAGCACGATAAGCCGCCGAAAGTGCTTAACCACAGGTTACCTCGCTTATCCTCCAATATATTTAGAACCGAATTATTGCAAAGGCCATTGGCATCTGTATATTGCCGTATCATTTTGCCTTGTCTTCGGTCAAACAAAATCAGTCCGCCGCCCTCTGTGCCAACCCAAAAATTTTTGTGAGCATCTTCATACAGTGCTCTTATGGGCTTTCCTACATCATAAAAACGGTGGTCAAGGTTGTTACGGTCAACCAAGCTCAAATAATGTGCATTACCTGCCCATAATCGATGACTGCTGTCTTCGGTAAAGGCTACAATATTGTTAAGGTCTTTGCTAAACTGTTTAAAAACGTCGTTCTTCCTGTCATAACAAAACAAGGTCCCGCCAAAAGTGGTAGCCCATAGCTTATGCTCATGGTCTTCATACAAAAGCCACACATAGTTTTTAACCTGTTTTTGTGACGTAACACAATCATACTTTTTGAACTTTCCTGATTGCGGTTCAAATCGGTTAATTCCTCCACCGTAAGTTGCTACCCACGTACTGCCACTGTTGTCGGTTACTATACTGGTAACTAAATTATTGCTCAGCGTGCTAGGATTCCCAGAAGCATGAGTGTAGGCTTTGGAAAACTTACTTATTGGATTCCATATGCCAACTCCTCCGCCATCAGTACCAATCCAGAGGTTGCCTTTACTATCTTCGTTAAATGCCGAAATGTATGGATAAATTACTCCGTTTCTATTCTGTGGGTCATAAGTAACCGCATGAAAGTAAGAATCGTTTTTATCCAAAACATTGATGCCGCCCTTTAAAGTACCTATCCAAACACGATGTTCCTTATCCTGAAAAAGGGTCGGCACTATTTCGCTGCTTATAAAATAAGCCCCATTTTTTGATGGATAGTAATGTTGGATGTTTTTAGTTGAAAGATTGATTTCAAAAAGCCCGTTACTATTGGTGCCAATCCATAACCGACTGGCATTTACCTGCAATATGGAAAGTATGTCCTCGTGGTCTGACAGAGAAGGAAATAACTTTGATGCGATCAGCGTTTTGTTTTGAGCTGACTGGTAAAGATACAATCCATTTCCAGTGCCAATCCACAAATCATTTCCTGTCGCATACAAGCAGTTTATACTTTTCAGATTAGTAACCACCGGCTCCAAATACTTTAAACCCGTCGCATATCGATAAACGCCCAATCCATCTATCCCAACCCATACCTGCCCCTTCGCATCTGTAACAATTGCTCGTGCATTATAATTAGTTGATAGCTTCCCATCCTCCTGAACAATCGGTATCAATTCAGCTATTTTATCGTTAACTCCTTGCTTAAGCACGCCAACACCATTAGTGCCTATAAACATATTTCCGTAACCGTCTGCTTTAACCACGTTTACGGCATTGGTAACTTCGAAAAGTGTTTTTGACCGGTTTGACCTACTGTACAATCTGCTAAAATTCCGTAAAAAAGGATCATATATGCCAACGCCCTGCCCGGTAGCTACCCATATATGGCCTTTTTTATCTTCGGCTATTGAATAGATGTAGTTATATGGTAATGACCCTCTGTTGCCGAAATGGTTACGGAAAGTAACAAATTGCTTGCCATCATAACTATTAAGGCCATCGTGTGTGCCGAACCACATAAACCCTAAATGGTCCTGAAAAATACAGTTTACAGAATTATTAGATAAGCCGTCATTGATGTTGATTGTCCGTGTAGTCAGCGCATAAGCATCAACCGTAATTACTAACCAAGAGTATATAATAATCAAAAAGCAGCGTATCCTGGGCATTTTCCCTAACTTATAATTGGCCTGAAAAAGATGCCTTAAAGTTACGGTATATTACAGATTGTGCAGTAAATTAATTCAATCCCTCTGTTGCCACTTATCTATAATCCTGAACAACCTTACAGTTCAGAAAAACTATTCAGCCGGAATCGGGAATACAGCGACCTGTTTAGCTCGGCAAACTCTTTGAAGATGTTCAGCCTGTACAACTCCTTCTGTTCCGGTTTCAGTAAAACATAAAATCACGTAACAACCTATAACATTGCCCTAGCTCGAAATCACCTGTTGCCTAACAAACACCAAGTTTCAAATATCACAATTACCAAAACGACTGTTGCAACATTTAACAAAAGCTTCACAAGGCAACTTGTTTTAATTCATCTAAACATTTTCAGCTCTTTTTTTGCAGGCGTTATAAATGTCAAAAAGCGCACTACAGACTATAGTTAATATTGTTTTGGTTTGGGGTAAAATCAAAGTAAAAAGAAGGTGACACAACATTTTTTGGTCATTTTACCCCCTTGATCTGGACAATTCAATCCCTATTCAAGGCTATTCCTATGGTTATTTTCGCAAATACCCAAATCTGGTTCACCATTCATTACTAACTTTTATTTAATCTTTATTTATGACAAGTTATTTACTCAAAGATCCCTCTTCTTAATTTCTGTCTTGGATGAAAGCTCATAGCTCAGAGCTATAGAGCTTGAGTATCTACTCAATAATGACTCACGGCCCGAGTATATGTTCGGCCCATCAGCATGAATACGTTCGCTGTCCGTCTGTCATTCAATTCTAATTATGCAGTCATTTAAGTTTTAGAATCACCATTAAACATGATATCAACCGGTAATAAACTTTGCCGATTGTAATTCTGAAATGATACTCTTTTCTCAGATGGCTTAACAAATCATTCATCATGAAGTTGAATTTTTACATTTTAAAAAACTACAAATTTCACTGGATTTTAACCTGGTTGATTCTGGGTTTTCCGGTATTACTATTTGCCCAAAATGTTACCGTAGAAGGTATTTTGAAAGATGCCCAAGGCCCTATTGTTGGAGCAAGCATTGCGGTTAAAGGTACAACTGCCGGCACACGTTCTGACGTTAACGGAGCTTACTCATTAAAAGCCGACAGAAATGCCGTTCTTGTTTTTTCGATGGTTGGCTACAAGCCACGTTCGGTATCCGTAGCTGATTACAAACCATCAACCGGCTCTGTATATCGCATTGATATTACGCTTGATGCTGACATGAACAGCCTTAATGACGTTGTTGTAGTTGGTTTCGGTAAGCAAAAAAGGGTAAACCTGACCGGTGCTGTATCTACTGTAACTGCAAAAGACCTGGCTAACCGTCCGGTGCAAAACGTAACTCAGGCATTACAAGGTTTAATCCCCGGCCTTAATATTTCACAAAGCAATGGCGCGTTAGATGCCTCTCCTTCAATCAATATACGCGGTACAGGTTCCATCAGTGGTGCTTCATCTGCTTCGCCGCTTATTTTGATTGACGGTATGGCAGGCGATCTGAACAGTCTTAACCCTCAGGACGTTGAGAGCATTTCTGTACTTAAAGATGCTTCTGCTTCATCTATTTATGGTTCGAGAGCTGCTTTTGGTGTAATCTTAGTAACTACCAAAAGAGGAAAGCTTGGCAAAGTGCAGGTAAACTACAACAACAGCTTTCGTATTACCAGGCCAGTTAACAGGCCTGAAATGCTGGATTCTTACAGCTTTGCCTTGTATTTTAACGATGCAAACATCAATGGTGGAAGCACTGCTTTTTTTGATGCAGAGCGTTTGCAACGTATTAAAGATTATCAGGATGGTAAAATCACGGCAAGCATTATCCCGAATCCTTCAAACAAACAATTCTGGGCAGATGGTTATGGTTATGGTAACGACAATGTGGACTGGTACAAAGCCATTTACAAAGATAACTCGTTTGCTCAAGAGCATAATATGAGTCTATCTGGCGGTACTGAAAAAACCTCTTACTATGTATCAGGCAACTTCCTTACTCAGGATGGTTTCATGCGTTATAATCCTGATGGTTACAACAGATATGGCGTTACTGCCAAAATTAATAATAAGATCAGTGATTATCTTGATTTGAATTACTCTATGCGTTTCTCGAGAGAAGAATTTAAACGTCCTTCTTTCATGACCGACGGATTGTATCAGGATCTTGCCCGTCAGGGATGGCCGGTACTGCCTTTAAAAGACCCAAATGGCTTCTTATATTCTTCTCCATCGCCAGCCTTAGGCCTTGCCGAAGGTGGACAGGATAAAACTTCAAGAGACTGGAATTATCATCAGTTACAATTGGTACTTACACCAATAAAAAACTGGCGTACCTTTGCTGAGTTTAACTACCGCATCCGTAATGATTTCCGTCATTATGATGTACAACAGCTGTACAACCACGATGTAGCTGGTAATGCTTATGTCTATGGCAACTCTTCAAACGTTTACGAGTACGCTTACAAGCAAAACTATTTCAACGCCAACATTTACTCAGAGTATAGCAAAAGCCTGCAAAAAAACAACTTCAAATTGATGTTAGGTTATCAAACTGAGATAACCAAATACCGCGATTTAAGCGCTCTGCGTCAAGGTGTAATTGTAGCATCTCAGCCAGTATTAAATTTAACTTCTGGTTTGGATCCTAACGGTAAAGTGGTTGCACCATCAGTGAGCGGCCAGTATCAACAGTGGGCAACTGCAGGTTTCTTCGGTCGTTTTAACTATGACTACGATGGTAAATATCTGTTAGAAGCCAACCTGCGTACCGATGCTTCTTCAAGGTTCCGCGCTGATAAACGCTGGGGAGTTTTCCCTTCAGTTTCTGCAGGCTGGAATATTGCCCGCGAAGAGTTTTGGGGTAGCTTAAATAAAACCGTTAACACCTTTAAATTCCGTGGTTCATACGGTAGTTTAGGTAACCAGAACACTAACGATTGGTATCCAACTTATTTAACTATCCCTTACGGTGCCGCCAATGGTTCATGGTTAGTAAACGGACAGCAGCCAAGTACAGCTGGTGCACCTAACCTAATCAGTACTTCACTTACCTGGGAAACTGTTAAAACTTACAACGCTGGTTTAGATTTTGGTTTGTTTGATAATAAACTGACCGGTTCATTCGACTACTTTGTTCGTAAAACCTTAAATATGTTAGGCCCTGCACAGCAGTTGCCTGCAACATTAGGTACTAGTGTTCCTCCAACTAACAACACTGACCTTAAATCTGTAGGTTACGAGTTAGAAATAGGCTGGAACGACCGATTGAAAAATGGTTTGGGTTACAACTTTAAACTTTTATTCTCAGACAATCAGGTTACTGTAACACGCTACCCGAACCCGAACGGCTCTTTAAATACTTATCGTCAAGGGCAGAAACTAGGCGAAATCTGGGGCTTCACCACGGTAGGCATCGCTAAAACGCAGGCCGAAATGGACGCTCACTTAGCTACCTTGAGCAATGGCCAATCAGTAGTTGGTGCACAATGGGCTGCTGGTGACATTATGTATGCTGATTACAATAAAGACGGCAAATTGGATTATGGTAATTCTACCGAATCTAATCCTGGTGACCAACACATCATTGGTAACAGCACGCCTCGCTACCGTGTAGGTTTTGATTTGAGTGCAGATTACAAAGGATTCGATGTAAGAGGATTTTTCCAAGGCATCCTGAAAAGAGACTACTGGACTGATAGCTATTTATTCTGGGGCGCTACCGACATCATCTGGTGGTCAACCGGTTTAAAACAACACTTGGATTATTTCAGAAACGATCCGAATAGCCCGCTGGGTGTTAACACAGACAGCTATTATCCAAGACCTGCTTTTGGTACAAACAAAAATCGTCAGGTTCAGACCCGTTACCTTCAAAATGCAGCTTACCTGCGTTTAAAGAACGTGCAGTTAGGCTACACCATCCCGAACATGATGAGCAAAAGAATTGGTATATCTAAATTAAGGGTGTTTGCATCAGGCGAAAACCTGGTTACCTGGACTAAATTAGCCAAAATGTTTGACCCTGAAATGTTGGATTACAACTGGGTAGGTAACCCTTATCCGCTTCAAAAAGTAATCTCTTTTGGTCTAAGTGCAACATTTTAATATGACCCATTATGAAATTTGATCAAATAAATTATAAAAAAATCTGTGCTTACCTTTTATTAGGTACAGCACTGTTCACGTCGGCTTGTAGAAAACAACTTGATCAAGCGCCAATTTCACAAATTACGCCTGAGAACTTTTTTAATGAACAATCGCAGTTAGCTGCTTATGCTATAGCACGCTATCCTTCTATCCTGCCATCGCATCAAAACTGGAACTTCGGCACCTTTGGTATCGATGCCAATACTGATAATATGGCTGTGCCCGACTTGAGCAGCCGTTTTATCCCCGGCCAATGGCGTGTAGGTTCTGATGGTGGAGACTGGAACTTCAGCAATATCCGCCAGTTAAATTATTTCCTGTCGCAGGTATTACCGAGATGGAAAGCCGGACAAATTACCGGTAGCACAACTAACATCAACCAATACATTGGTGAGGTTTATTTTTTACGCGCTTACGAATATTTTAACAAGCTTCAGGCTTTAGGCGATTTCCCTATCCTAAGATCACCATTACCAGATGATTTGGATCAGTTAACTGCAGCCAGTCAGCGCCGTCCGCGTAACGAGGTGGCCAGGTTCATCCTTTCTGACCTTGATTCGGCAGCAACACTACTGCAATCAGGTTCGGTAGGTAACAAAAACCGTATCTCACAAGAATGTGCGTTATTGTTACGTTCAAGAGTAGGTTTATTTGAAGGTACTTGGGAAAAGTATTTTAAAGGAACTGCCTATGTTCCTAACGGTACTAACTGGCCCGGAAAAAACGTCAGCTACAATGCTAACTACCAGTTCCCTTCGGGTAGCATTGATGCAGAGAGCCGCTATTTCTTGAGCGAATCAATGAAAGCAGCTCAAGCGGTTGCCAGCAAAGTGGCGTTAGTTAACAACACCGGTATTATTGAGGCAGCTACCAACGAAAACCCTTATTTCAACATGTTTAGTGCTGTTGATATGTCGGGCTACAGCGAGGTGTTGTTATGGAGACAATATGCGCCGAATATTGTTACCCACAACGTACCAGTGTATGCTATGATAGGTAACTATGCTACCGGCCTTACCCGCAGCATGGTAGAAAGCTTTGTAATGGCTAACGGTTTACCAATTTATGCAGCCGGAAGCGGTTATAAAGGTGATGACTATGTAAGCAATATCAGAGCAGATCGCGATGGCCGCTTGAACTTGTTTTTGAAAGAACCTGGTCAGAAAAACGTTTTAATTAACGCCAGTGCAGGAACACACGTTACTGCCATTGAGCCTTTGCCTTTAATCACCGTTTCGAGCTGGGAACAAAAATACTCGACCGGGTACGCCATTCGTAAAGGTTTGAGTTATGACGGCGCTCAGGCACGTAATGGTAGCGGTTATACCGGCAGCATCACTTTCAGAGCTACAGAAGCTTACCTTAACTACATCGAAGCAAGCTACGAGTTGAATGGTACTATTGACGGAACCGCAGCTGGTTACTGGGCGCAAATCCGTAACCGTGCTAAAGTTGACCCTAAC